>NZ_CAUVXG010000006.1:0-74656 GCF_963555885.1 Protofrankia sp. Cr2 | reverse complement strand
ACCGGGTCCACCAGAGCCTCGAGAACCTTCTGAAGAGTGATCGCCTGCACGTCAGGGTGAGGTGGGACCCGCTCCTGCCCGCTGGATCGTGCGACGGCCATCAACCAGCGCCTCCTTCTGCTGCTTTCCTATCGTACGAGCTGGATCAAAGTTCGGTGACCATCAAAGTTTGACAACCATCGAACTTATGGGCTTCAGTAGGGACGGCCGCCGCGGCGCACGCGCCGGCCCCCCATCCCCGTGTTCGGAAAGGCGATCCATGATGGCCAGGACAGTGCGTTTCCACGACGTCGGTGGCCCGGAGGTACTGAGGCTGGAGGACGTTGAGGTCGGCGAGCCCGGGCCGGGCGAGCTGCGTGTCCGGGTGGACGCGATCGGCCTCAACCGGGCTGAAGTGATGTTCCGCGGTGGCTACTACATCGAGCCGGTCAAGGAGTTTCCCGCCCGGCTGGGTTATGAGGCCGCGGGTGTCGTCGAGGCCGTCGGCGCCGGCGTTGCCGGCTTCGAGATCGGTCAGGCGGTCAGTGTCGTGCCCGCCTTCTCACAGAACGACTACGGCGTCTACGCCGAGCGGGCCATCGTTCCCGCCTCAGCGGTGCTGCACCGCCCGCAGGGCGTGGACGCGGTTATGGGTGCAGCGGTGTGGATGCCCTATGTAACCGCGTACGGGGCCTTGGTGGAGATCGGCGGAATGCGGGCCGGTGACACCGTCGTCCTCACCGCAGCCTCCAGCAGTGTGGGGCTTGCCGCCATCCAGGTGGCAAACCGTGTCGGCGCTGTTCCGATCGTCACGACCCGCACGAGCGCCAAGAAGGAGCGGCTGCTCAAGGCGGGCGCGGCCGAGGTGATCGCCGTCGAGGAGGAGAACGTCGTCGAGCGGGTACTCACCGCAACCGGTGGCCGTGGTGCCGAGTTCGTCTTCGACGCCGTTGCCGGCCCTGGCGTGCTCGACCTTGCCAAGGTGCTGGCGCCTGACGGCACCCTGTTCATCTACGGCCTGTTGAGTGGCGAACCCACGCCGTATCCGATGGCGACGATGCCGGCGTTGACCATGCGTACCTACACCCTGTTCGAGATCACCACGGACGAACGGCGGCTGCGCCGTGCCGAGGCGTTCGTGGCCTCTGGTCTGCGAACGGGTGCCTTCCAGCCCGTCGTGGACCGCACCTTCGATCTGGAAGAAATCGTGGCGGCCCACCGGTATATGGAATCCAACACCCAGATCGGTAAGATCGTCGTCACGGTCACGCACTGACCCGATGTCGTGGACGACAATGCCGGCGATCCATTCGGGCGCGCATCGGGTCGAGACTGATAGTGACTGTATCTGTGGGTAACTTTACGTTTGTTCAGATCAGAGCCCTCCCGGCCCGTGCATTCGTCCTGGGTACAGACCGCCTCCCGCAATCCCGCCACCAGCCCTGCTCCCATCGCGCGGTCACGTCCAGCGGACGTTACCCAGGTCAGCGGCAAACCCGGACCAAGACGACGTAGTCCCGGCACAAGACGTCTGAACCGCTCCGTGTTCGCCTTACCAACCTTTGACATATACTCTTACTAATTCTTGACATATAAGGGCCACAATCGCCACATGGCCACACACCCCGCAGGCTCGCACGCTGCGCGCTCCGTCCGCACGCTGGTGTCAGCAGCTGTCGGCCTGCTCATCGTGGTGACCGGATGCACCCCCGGGCACGGTGCGTCCACGGGGGAGGGCACCGGCCGGCCTGCGGCGACTGAGACGGTGGCGGTCGGGTCGTCCACCCAGACGATCACCGTCGGCGGGCAGGCGCGGACCTTCCACCTCTACCGGCCGGCGTCGCTGCCGTTGTCGGGAGCGGTGCCGCTGGTCGTGATGCTCCACGGCGGTTACGGCAGCGGAACCCAGGCCGAGTCCTCCTACGGCTGGGACGCCGAGGCCGACAGTCAGCACTTCATGGTCGCCTATCCGGACGGCCTCGACCATGCCTGGGATGTGGGCGGCGGCTGTTGCGGTACGCCGGGACGCACCAACGTCGACGACGTGGCCTTCATCACCCAGCTCGTGGCCATCGTGAGCCACGCGCTACCCATCGACCCGACCCGGGTCTACGCCACAGGCATATCCAACGGCGGGATGCTCGCCTACCGGCTGGCCTGCGACACCACCGTGTTCGCCGCCATCGGACCGGACTCGGCCACCCTGCTCGGCCCATGTCCAGCGCCGGCGCCCGTCTCGGTCATCCACATTCACGGCACCGCCGATCACAACATCCCCTACAACGGTGGCCAGGGCGACGGCACCGTCAAGATCAACGGGCCTGCGGTTCCGTCTCTGATCGCAACCTGGCGCGAGGTCGATCACTGCCCCGCGCCGACGGTCGGTACGGCCGGGTCGGTCACGACGTCGGTGGCCCGCTGCCCCGCCGGTCGCGACGTCGAGCTGGTCACCATCGCCGGGGCAGGTCACCAGTGGCCGGGCGGGGAGCCCAAGCCCGTGCTGGAGCGTGTACTGCACCTTGATCCCCCGTCTGGCGCGCTGAACGCCACCGACACCATCTGGCGCTTCTTCGCCACCCATCCCAAACCCGCCGGCGGCTGACCGCGAGACCTGATGGGGACAATGCCACCCACAGCCTGCGCGCCATCGCGATCATCGCACTCCACGACAGCTGAAAGGCAACGACATGGTTTGGACTCCCGAGGCCGCCCTTGAGTTCGGACGTGAGCACGTGATGGTGTGGAACCGGCATGACCTCAAGGAAATCGCTCGTCTCTACGCCCCCGATGTGGAGCTCGTTTCCCCGCTCGCGGGGGAGATAACCGACTCCAGCACCCTCAAGGGCCGCGAGGCTGTGGTCCGCTACTTCGGCGCGGCTCTGGACCGCCATCCTGACCTGCGCTTCGAGCTGGCCGACGTGCTGTATTGCATCGACACCGTCACGCTTTACTTCCGTAGCATCGGCGGACGCATGGTCGCCGAGGTACTGACCGTCAATCCCGGTGAGCCGATCAGTCGGGTACAGGCCCATTACACCTGTTGCCCGCCCACGGCCCGGGACGTGTGAGCACCGGTGGGTCAAGGTCCGTTCCTTGATCCACGCCCCTGTTGCCGGGCGCTCGTAACGATGTGAATCTGATGCTCCTGGCACAACACCAGATTCACATCGTGCCCACAGGGCGGCCGGCCCGGACGTAGCTGTCCAGCGAGGTGGGTGACCGCCAGCGTCCAGGCGGGGCAGGATAGACCGATGAACGAGGTCTACGTCCTTGGCGGCCATGGGTATGTCGGCAGCCGGGTCGTCACCGAAGCTGGCCGGGCCGGAGTCGCCGTGGTCAGCCGGACCGGAGACGACCGCCGCGGAATGCCGTCGCTGGCCTGGCAGGAGTTCCTCGTCCATGTCACGTCCTCCAGGCAATGCTCGGTGGTGTGGCTCTTGGACGGGGCCAGGCACACAGAGCCGCAACGCCTCGACGAGCTGCTTGCCGTCGCTCCGCCGGACGCCCATGTGGTGTTCGTGTCGACCTGCACGGTCTACGGCGCACGCCAGGACGACCTGTGCGGCGAGGATCAACCCCTTGATCTACTGACGACAGATGCCCGACTGAAGGCCGGCTGCGAACAGAGGCTCATCACGTCCGGACGGTCCTGGTGTGTGCTGCGCCTCGGCGCCCTGTACGGGATCGACGACCGCGGCGTCCGGAAAGACCGGATCGAGAAGTGGGTGACCCAGGCAGCCCAGGGGACCGTGACCGACGAGTGCGCGGCGGCCCTGCGCGCGGATCGCCTCGATGGCCACCCGGGCGATGTCCTCCGGGACGCGGCGCATGCTGCCGAAGCCGACATACACCGGTGGTGCGCCGGCGTCCAGGAACGCCACCAGCTCGTCCGGTAGCGGGCGTTCGTCCGGCAGGATTCATTTCTTGACCTTGAGGTTCAGAATTGGGATAGGCTTGCCCATGTGGGTAGGCCCAAGCAGTTCGATCCGGATGCGGCCGTGGACAGGGCCATGGATGTCTTCTGGCGGAAGGGCTACGCGGGCACCACACCCCAGGACCTGGTCGATGAACTGGGTATAGGCAAGGGCAGCCTGTATGCCACGTTCGACAGCAAGAGGGCACTCTTTGACCGCGCGCTAGAGCGCTACCGGGAGCAACAGGCGGACACCCTCGCGCGCATCATCGATCAGCCGGGACCGGTCAAGCCGCGGCTGCGGGCTGCACTCCAGTTCATCGTCGAGGCCAACGCCGCCGATCCCGACCGGCGCGGATGCCTCGCGGTCAACACCGCCGCCGAGCTGGGCGGCGCCGACCCCAAGGCGACCCTTGATGTGCGCCACATGTTCGAACGGACCCAAGGCGCTCTTGAGGCTGTCATCACCGAAGGTCAGCGCACCGGGGAAATCCGGTCCGACATCCCTGGCGCAGCCCTGAGTGCGTACCTGTTCACCACGGTCGTCGGCCTGCAGTTGTTGGTCAAGACGGTCCGCGACCCACTCGACCTGACCCAGGTGGTCGAGGCGGCAATCCGCTCCCTGTAGCCGGTGGTTCTCGGCAGGCACCGGCGAATCTGCACCCATTTTCTGTACCTATAGTTCAAGAAAGGTGCTTGATGGATCTTCATCTCAAGGGCAAGACCGCCATCGTGACCGGAGCCGGCCGAGGCATAGGTCTGGCAACGGTCCGGGCGCTGGTGTCCGAGGGTGTTCACGTCGTCGGTGTGACGAGGACGGTGACTCCGGAACTGGAGACTACGGGCGCGACCACGGTGTGCGCGGACCTCTCATCCGCCGCCGGTACCGACCAGCTGCTGACCTGGGTCGACGGGATCGATCTCTTGGTTAACAACGTCGGCGGCGGTCGTGGGGGAGAGACCTCGGGCTTCCTTGACCTGGATGACGATCACTGGGATCAGATGCTGCAGACGAACCTGATGAGCGCGGTGCGGGTGAGCCGGGCGCTGCTACCGGGCCTGGTGTCACGAGGCGGGGTCATCGTGAACGTGTCGTCGATGGGCGCCTGGCAGCCGGCCGGACCGCCGCTGGCCTACAACGTGGCCAAAGCGGCGCTTAAGGCACTCGGCAAAGGGCTGGCGGAGGAGTTCGGCCGGCAGGGAGTCCGGGTGGCCACCGTGTCCCCCGGCCCCACCCGAACCGACGTCTGGGAAGGCTGCGACGGGATCGGCTCGAAGTTCGCCGCGGCGGCCGGCGTTCCTCACGACCAGTTCGTGTCCCAGGTCCCGACCATGATCGGCATGCTCACCGGGCGCCTGGCCGAGCCCGACGAGGTCGCCGCGCTGATCATCTTCCTACTGTCCCCAGTGGCCGCCAGTATCACCGGCTCTGATCACCGCATCGACGGCGGCGCTATCAAGATCGCCTGACTCATGGGTACGCCCGAGAACCCCGGCACCACAGCGAGAGCCACCGACGAAAGGACTGACCCCGAGAACACGACCGACCTGGTCAAGGACCTACTTCGAACTGTTGAGCCGCCACTGTCGGTGCAAGAACGAGCCCGGCTGCGGGAACTGGAACGAGAAGTCCATGACCTGCGAATGAAAGCGGAATTTTTGGGAAAAGCGGCGGCCTTCTCCGCTCAGGAATATCAGTGAGCTCCAAGTACGAGTTCATCGATAGCGAGAAGGTTAACTACCCGCTAATTCGTATGTTCGTGTGGATGGGTGTGTCCGCCTCAGGGTTCTACGAGTGGCGCCACCGGCCGGCGTCCGCGACCGCGCTGCGCCGCGCCGGCCTGGCCGCCGAGATCAAGATTGAGTTCGACGAGTCCGACGGCACCTACGGCTACCGTCGCGTCTACGCCGCCCTGGCCCGCCGTGGCGTCCACGCGGGCCTGGAGCTGGTCAGATCCCTAATGTGGCAGCTGGGCCTCGTCGCCTGCCAGCCCCGGCCCTGGAAGACCACGACGGCCGCCGACCCTGCCGCACCGGCTGCGTTCCGCAGCGAGTAAACCCTCCAGAAGCACAACGGTTTCCTCCCGCGATGGCAACACGGCCGTATATGTCACACTCGCCGGTACGCGGGCCTTTTCTTAGGCTGATCTTTGGTCGGACCAGTCTTCCTGGCGGGATCCCGTGCTTTCTTGTTGAATCGTCGGTTTTCGGGCGTGTCGACTACGGAGAGTGTCAGTCATATACGGTCATGAGTCATTACATGGAAACGCTCATTGGAAGGATGCGGGATACATGGACTATTCTCCCCAGAAATCCGAAGCCACTATCGTCCTGAACAAATGCTGCCGACGGCGCCGAAAGGATGATCCACGAATGAACGGTTCAACACGGCGCCGAATTTCCAGCCGATCAGGCTGCGGAATCATCGTGTTCGGCGTGTTGGCAATGCTGTTGGGCGGTTGCGGCGGCGCCCCTTCCGCCGCGGGCCTGGTGACACCGACCGGTACCGCACCGGAGGTCAGCCAGGCCCCGACGGCCTCGCCATCCGCCGCTGCGACGGGCCTGCGGCAGGTTGCCAGCTTCGCCGGCGACACCCTGCACGTGGACCCGCTGGCATTCAGCCCGGACGGCCGGACTCTGGCCGGCAACGAGGGCAGCGAGAAGCGGGTGCGATTGTGGGACGTGGAGACGGGAAAGGCCACGGCCACCATCACCGCACCCGGTAATGTGTCGGTGGGTTTCACCCCTGACGGACAGGCACTCGCCACCGGCTACGCCGGTTATGGGGCACAACTGTGGGACGTCGGTACCGGAACCTCCACCGCCACCTTTCCGAACCCGGTGACGACCGGGGCGAACCCGTTGGGTGGCAGCGGAGCCGTGGCGGTCAGCCCGGACGGTAAGACGCTCGCGAGCATCGGGAATGGGGGCGGGGTGACCTCGGTGCTGCTCTGGGACGTCGCTACCGGCAAAAACATTACGAAGCTCACGCCCCGCAGTTCCGTCCTGTTGTGCCTCGCCTTCAGTCCCGACGGCAAGACCATCGCCGCCGGCGGCAACGGCGGTGGCGTCACCAATCAAGGAAGCGTGTACACGTGGCAGGTGGCTACCGGAACCCCCGGGCCGACGCTACGGCTCGCCACCACAGATCTGGTGAAGGTCATCGGCAACAAGGTCAGTTCGTTGGCCTTCAGCCCGGACGGTAAGATCATAGCCGGTGCCGGGTTCGCCGGCCCGTCGTACCTGCAGAACGGTGCCTACACCGGTACGCAGATCTGGGATGTCACCACCGGCACGGTCGTCTCCACCGTCACCGACACCGGCGGCGGCTCGGTCGCGTTCAGCCCGGACGGTGCGACTCTGGCCACCACGCTCACCGGTGGTACTGGCGTCGAACTGTGGGATGTTGCCGCGGGGAAGACGACGGGCACCATCACCCTGCCCACCAACTCCGCCATGACCGCGGCGGGCACATCCGGGGCGCCGCTGGCCTTCAACCCGGACGGGAAGACTCTGGCCGTCGGGGTCGGCGGAACAGTTCAACTCTGGGCGCTGCGCTGATCCCGGCACTGTTGCGTTATCGAAAGCGGTGGAGGTCCCACTCATGGACGGGGAAGCGGAACTCCGCGTAGAGGTCCTGGTAGGCACCCTCGAAACGGCCCAGCGCCTCCCGCAGTCCGCCCTCCGTGCTCAGGTCCGCCTCGTGACCGCTGCTCGCCACAGGATCAGTTAGGTGCCGGCCATGCTCATCATGCGTGGAGGTGACGATGGAGTGCCGCGTTCGGATATGACAACGACAGCGTCGGCCTCGGCAGGGTTCTATGAGCGAGTCGCCTCGTAGTCGGGGAGTGCGGCCGGGGTGGTCCGGGTTGCCGGGCGCATGATCAGGATCAGTACGGCCAGCCCGGCGAAGATGCACGCACCGCCGTACGCGATCCTGGACATGCGGGTCCGCGACTCCACGATCGGCCTCCACCGGCACATAGGTGCTGGGCGCTGTCCGGCGATCTCGGCCTGTGATGGGTGCTACAGGCTGACCTTGCCCGAGGGGTTGTCCCGGTCGAACAGACGGCTGGCCCGGAGGACGTAGCTGTCCGGCCCCGGAACCATCCGCAACTGGCGCAAGCAAGGACTCCTCCACGGACGGCAGGAGACCCGCCCGCCCCACCGCTGGATCATCCACGCCGACCCCGCCGAACTCACCGCCCTGCGCATACGCTTGGACCGCGTCCTCGGACGCACCACCCGCGTGCATCCGCGCTTCAGCGACGACCCGGCACTTCGCCTCCCACCGGTGCAGTCTGCTTGACAAATCTCCATACCTCAATGACTACGCACGTAGGCGTGAAACTCAGCCGGTCCCGCGCGACCAAGGCCAGATGGCGGATCGTCGACATGGTCAACATCGGCGAGCGGCCGCAGGAAGCCGATGACCGCGCCGTGCCCGGATTCCGGGAAGGGATCTCATCATCAGAAAGGGAAACAAGTCCCAGATCGCCACTCTCGTCGAGCGGACTACCCGGTTCGTCATGCTGGTGCGGATTCCGTACGACGGTAACGCCGAACGGGTCGCCTACCTGCTCGCCAGAAGGATGGAACAGCTCTCCGACGTCCTTCGTAACAACGTCACCTGGGACCAGGGAAAGGAGATGGCTCGGCACGCCGAGTGCACCGTCCGGACGGGAATTCTCGTGTATTTCTGCGATCCGCGCTCGCCATGGTGGCGAGGCTCGAACGAGAACACGCACGGCCTTCTTCGGCGCTTGTGACCGCGGCGGGCGGCGGGTTTTCGCCACCGCCCGCTCGCCTGTCTACGCCTCGGCGGCCGTCCCGGCCGGCGCCCAGTACGGGTCGCGGCCGATGAAGCCCAGCAGCCGGGCCTGGACGTCGGCGTCGCCCGGCACCGCGATCCGGGGGCCGTACTGGCCGGAGCCCCGCAGCACGTCCTCCATCGACTCCATCCCGGCCAGCAGGCCGGCGCAGAAGTCCGGGTCGAGCCAATCGTCCTGGCCGGTGGCGCGGGCCAGGTCCCATGTGTGCATGAACACGTCGGCCGTGTAGAACCGGTCGATCGCGACGTCCAGGGGCGCTTCGCCGATGTGCGGGTTGGTCAGCACCCGGCCGGCCGTCGTCGGGTCGTCCAGCAACGCCTGGACGGCGTCGTGGTGCACCCGCCACGTGGCGACCGGGTCATCGTCCACCGAGGGTCCGCGGGCCAGCTCGATGCCGGTGCCGGCGGCGAGGAAGGCGGGGAACCAGTCCGTCAGGTGGCGCACGACGTCGCGGGCGGTCCAGGCGGCGACCGGTGACGGCCCGTCCCACGCCCGGGTCGCCTCGACCCGGGCGGTGAACGTCCCGGCGATCTGGCGGTGACGCTCGGCGGGCGCCTCAGACAGCGCCATCGGCCAGCGTCCCGTCGGACAGCATCTCGTCCAGCTTGGCGTAGCCCTCGTCGACCCCGGTCTCCATGCCGCTCGACAGCCAGGCGTCGCGGCCTTCGAAGCTGTCGACCAGCGACTGGGTGCGCAGCCGGGTCCGGCCGTCACCGAGGTCGTCGAACCACAGCGTCTCCAGCGCGACGCTGTCCGGCTCGCCCTCGAACGTGAAGGTCTGCACGATGCGGTCCGGCCGCACCTCGTGGAAGCAGCCGTGGAAACCGAACTTGACCCCGTCGCGGGTGGCGACGTAGCGCCAGCGACCGCCGGTGCGGGCCTCCCAGTAGTCGATGCGGGTGGTGAGCGAACGCGGCCCGACCCACTGCGCGAACAGGACGGGATCGGTGTGGGCCCGCAGCAACTGTTCGGGCGTGGCCCGGAAATCCCGGGTCATCCGGATGATCGGTATCTTCGAGTCTGCCTCGATCGTGGTTTCGCTGGTGACGTTCATGCCGCGCTCCCGTCCTTCTCGGTGTTGTCGCGTCCGTCGTGGTTGCGTTCGGTGCTGTCGCGCATGGCGTCCAGGACGGCGTCGATGCGGCGGTACCGCTCCTCGGCCCGGCGCCGGTAGCGCTCGATCCAGGTGTCCATCAGGTCGAAGACCTCCGCCTCGAGGTGCACCGAGCGAGGCTGCGGCCCCTCCGGGCGGGTGACCACGCCGGCCTGCTCCAGCACCCGCAGATGCTTGTAGACGGCCTGCAGGCTCATCGGGTACGGCTCGGCGAGCTGGTTCACCGTCGCGTCGGCCTGGGCGAGCCGGGCCACCATGTCGCGCCGGGTCGGATCGGCGAGGGCCGAGAAGATTCGGGACAGCGAGTCAGCCACCATCGAGCCTCACTTCGCTTCAACCTTCTGGTTGAAATAAACGTTAGGCGGTGGCAGCCTTGGTGTCAACCGTTTGGTTGAAACGCGTCGGTCCCGCGCCGCGAGAGCAGCCGCCGCGCGTCCGCCATCCCCGACGACCACCGGCACGCCCAGTTCCCGGGCGGGAGAGAAGCGCCCTGACCCAACCGAGTGATGGGTGCTACAGGCCGACCTGGCCTGAGGGGTTGTCGCGGTCGAACAGGCGGCCGGCCCGGACGTAGCTGTCCAGCGAGGTGGGTGACCGCCAGCGGCCCTGGCGCATGATCGATCGGTCGGTGACGCCGGCGCGGGCGGCGGCGGTGGCGAACCCCGACCGCAGTGAGTGGCCGGCGAAGTCGGTGGGGGACAGGCCCGCCGCACCGACCCGGCGCTGGACGATCCGGGCGACCGAACCCGGGTCGAGCCGGCCGGCGCTCACCCCGCCATGGCGGTTCACCGCCCGAAATGCCGGCCCCTCGACCAGGCCCGCGGCCTCCCGCCACGCAATCCATGATCGAACCGGGCAGGTCGGCCGGTAGGAGCCGTAGGCGAGGCCGACCAGTGCACCCGCCCGCTCCTGGTCGGTCTTGGAGCCGCGGATGGCAAGAACCAGACCGTCAGCTGTCTCGGCGATGTCGGCGACGTCGAGGGCCACGAGTTCACTGCGGCGCAGGCATCCGGCGAAGCCGACCAGCAGCAGCGCCCGGTCCCGGACGTCGGTGAGGCGATCGCCGTCCACCGCCTCGAGCACGCGGGTCAGCAAACCGGTTTCCAACGCGTGCTTGCGCGCGGGCGCCACGCCGTGGGTGCGGCGGATGCCGTCCCAGACCGTTGCCACCTCGACCGAGGTTGTCGGGTTGAGGTGGCGGCCGAGCTGGTGTGCCACGGAGATCGCCGCCATCCGCCGTCGGATGGTCGCCGGTTTGTAGCCGCTGTCGGCGAGCGCCGTCAGATAGCCCGCCACCGTCGCCGGTGCCGCCGGCACCGCGCTGCGCGCCGGAGAGTGTTCGGTGCACCACGTGGCGAAGTGCCGCAGGTCGCTGTCGTAGGCGCGCCACGTCGAGGAGGCCCGCGCGGCACGGGCGTAGTCGGCCATCCGTTCGACCAGGGCTGGTGACAGCGCAGAGTGTTCGCCATCATCGCGGATCGCAATCTCGGAACCGTCCTCGCTCATGTCTGAGCCCTCCCTTTCGACGCCGTTCTGACGCCCGAGAAGTGAAGCTTATCGGGCGTCAGGATCCGGAACGTTTCATATCGTATCGGCTCAATGAGATGTAACTAAATGACAGTTCAAAACGAAACGTAAAAGGCGAAGCTGGGGGCGCCGCCTGATCGCAGCGATTCGCTCACGCGTGCCGCACGGACGTGGCCACCAGGCATGTCGTGGCGGGGTCGCGATCTCTGCCGATCGATCGTCGGCCATCGGCGCTGTGCCTGATCCCCTATCGACACTGCCGCAGTTCGATCTATAGCAGATGCCATACTTGACGCTATGGCCACGACATCTATGCAGCTTGACAGCGGGCTACGCGACGAACTGGCGGAGATCGCCGAGCGGGACTTCCATGGCGTGCCGCTGGGCGAGGCAGTCCGGCGTCTGGTCAAGGAATACAAGATCAACCGCATCATGCGACGGTACGAGGAGCTGCGCGCCGACGCCGAGGAATGGGCCAGCTACCAGGCCGAGGCGCGGCTGACCGACGATGCAGCCGGCGACGGCTTGGCAGATACGCGCGAAGAGTACCCGGAGTACAACCGGTGAGCCCGGCGCTGAGGCTCGCGCCCTGGCAAGTGTGGCTGGTGGACTTCGGCCAGCCGATCGGGCACGAGCAGGGCGGTCCGCGCCCGGCCGTGGTGGTCGGCTCGGCGACGCACTGCCGGTTTCCGATCGACATGGCCCTCGTGGTGCCCCTGACCGCGCGGGACCGGGGCCTGGACCATCACGTGCGCATCGACTCGCCCGCGTCCGGCCTGCACCGGCCGAGCTGGGCACGCACCGAAGAGATCACGGCGGTATCCACCCAGCGATTCACCCAGTCCACGCCGCTGGGCATTGCCTCAGCCGCCGAAATCGCCAAACTGGACGAATGGCTACGCGAGATGGTCGCCTTCTGCTGACCCGCCGCGGCGTCAACAGCCCCACCTCCCGCACCCGCCGCGGCGGCGCGAACCCGGGGTGAAGGACTCCCACGTCCAAGATCGCTGGGAAAACGCCGTTATCGAATCAGGCCACTTGGGTGCGACGCACCGACTGGAGGACAACCGAACCGTGCCACAACAGCGATCAACACCGTCAGACTGCACGTCCAAGTCACCGGCCGGCGTCGCACTTCCGATCATCGACCGCAATCGGTGCGAAGGTAAGGAGGACTGCGTCGTCGTCTGCCCCTACGATGTGTTCGAGGTGCGCAAGCTGACCGAACAGGAACGCGAGGGCATGTCCCTGCTGGGCTCGTTGAAATACGTGGCGCACGGCCGGCGCCAGGCCGTCGTGGCCAAGCCGATGGACTGTCACGCGTGCGGTCTGTGCGTGAATGCCTGCCCCGAGAAGGCGATCACCCTTCGCCGGAACAAGCACGACGGGCAAATGAGTTGAACGCGCCCGACGTTCCCCTCGGCGGAGCCTTGCGTCCGACCTGGTCAAGGCGCGGCCCCGACGGTGGGTGGCGCCTGTCAACCCCCGCTCGCGCACAGGCCGGGACACCCGTTTCCGGTTGATCGGCCCCCACGTCGCCACGCGCCAGAGGTCTTTGTTAGATCTTGATGATCTGTTCGGAGCGTCATGTTGATCCGTTCGGGATGCGCCGATCTTCGCCTGATGTGATCAGGCTGTGACTCCGGAAGAGATCACGCAGGTGGCGCCCCGGCTGGTCGACTTCGTCGCCGGGATGCTGACCGGCCTGCCGCGGACTGATCAGCGGGCGACCGGCGAGCTGTCCGTGCGCGGGCTGCTGATGAACGGGGAGCGCAAGTCGACGCAGCCGATGGCCGAGCGCCTCGGGATCGACCACCAGCGGTTTCGGTATCACTGACGATGATCGGCGAATGCTTGTTGTTAGGTACGCTTTTCAGCCCGAAAAGCGTACTTACCGACAAGCTTTCGGCGATCTTGCTGGCGAAGTGCGCCCACTGCCGCAGCTGTCACCGCCATCCCAGGAGCCGGCGGAACCGCCGGCCATCCCGTCAACCACATCTGCCTCGCGATGGGCCGCGAAGAGTTCGACTAGGTAATCGCTTATAGGTAATCGCTTGCTCATCAGGGCACCAGCATCCCGCCGCAGCACGGACAACCCCAACGCCGCGCCAACCGCGACATCCCCTGCGGCGGGCAACAACCCATGCCTGTCGGCAGGATCCGTCCGTAGCCTGAGTTCCGTGTATGTGCCACGGCCCTTCGCGCTCACCGACCTCGATCAGGTCGCCAGCCATGTCCTCGCCGCGGGAGCAGCCGACCTCGTCACCGTCAACGGCACCCAGCCCGCGGCCACCCTGGTCCCGATCATCTGGGACCGCACCCCGGCCGGACCCGACGCGCCGTACGGACGGCTGCTGGGACACCTCGCCCGCGCGAACCCGCAGTGGCAGGCGGCATCTTCGGGCTGCACGGCGTTGGCGATGGTGCGCGGACCGCAGGCCTACATCTCACCGTCCTGGTACGCGACCAAGGCCGAGCATGGACGGGTCGTCCCGACCTGGAACTACACCGCGATCCACTTCGGCGGGCCGGTCACGTTCCACCACGACCCCGACTGGCTCCGCGACATCGTCACCCGGCTCACCGACCACCACGAACGGCACCGGAAACCGCCGTGGGCGGTCGACGACGCTCCACCCGACTACGTCGCCGGGCTGCTGCGGGGCATCGTCGGCTTCGAACTGGCGGTCGTCACCGTGGCGGCGAAGGAAAAACTCAGCCAGAACCGCTCCGCCGCCGACCGTGAGGGCGTCATCGCGGGACTGCGCGGCGAACCCGGCCCCGGGCCGGCCGCCATCGCCGACCTCATGGAACGGGGATCAGCCGAGCGGGCCTGAACCGCAGACCACCCGCGGTCAGCAAACCCTCTCGGCGCAGCGACATCCAAGACAATGGTGCCGGCCCGCCAAACCCGGCCAGATGGTGGTGGGAGCGGGACCAGCAGATCGGCCATTCGCACCGCGATCGCGTGGGGCGACTGCTGCTGGCGCAGGGCGAGGAACGCCTGACGAACTGCTGGTTGATCAGGCAGATGACATCCGGGGCGGTCCGCACTCCCGCGGTTGAACGAACTGACACTTCATGCGAAGATTGTCAGAATGTCCGACGAGCGCGTGGAGCAGATCCTCGACGCGGCCTACGCGTGCTTCACCCGACATGGGGTGAAGCGCACCACGATGGACGACATCGCCCGGGAGGCGGGGATGTCGCGCGGCGCCGTGTACCAGTACGTGCACAACAAGGAGGACGCCTTCCGGCGCCTCGCGGAGCGGCTTTTCGATGCGACCCTGGCCCGAGCCCGGGTGGACGTCGACACCGGCACTGATCTCACCGAGCGGCTCACCGCCGTGCTGACCGCCAAGCTCGACCTCGTCCTGCGCCTCTGGCGGGACAGCCCGCACGCCGCCGAGCTGCTGGGCGACAACGCCCGTCCGTCCGCCGATCTCGAAGCCGCCTACAGCGCCGCCATGCGTGACCTGCTCGCCGACACCATAGCCGCCGACCTCGCTGCCGCCGATATATCCGCCGCCGACATCATTGCCGCGGACGCCGTTGCCGCCGACGGCCCCGGGGTCAAGGCCCTTGAACTGGCCGAGATCCTGCTCGCGCTCACCCGCGGCCTGGAGGCGGACCTGTCCGACCCCGACGCCACCCTGCGACGGCTGCGCCACGCTGTGGCACTGATCGTCGCAGGGCTGCGCCACACCCGCACCGAGATCCAGGAGACACCATGACCGCCGTGCTGATCACCGGGACGTCGTCGGGAATCGGCCGGGCCACGGCCCGGCGGCTGGCCGCCCGCCCCGACCTGACCGTCTACGCCACCGCCCGCCGGACCGAGACCCTCGCGGACCTCGCTGGTGCCGGTGCCCGCATCCTCCCCCTGGACGTCACCGACGAGACGTCCATGCGCACCGCCGTCGAAACCGTTGAAGCCGAGCACGGCGGGGTCGGGATGCTGGTCAACAACGCCGGCTACGGCGAGTACGGCACCATCGAGGAGACCGACCTCGACGCGGTACGACGCCAGTTCGAGACCAACGTCTTCGGGCTGGCCCGGCTGACCCAGCTCGTGCTGCCCCGCATGCGTGCCACGGGCGGTGGACGGATCGTCAACGTCGGCTCGATGGGCGGCCGTCTCGTCTTCCCCGCCGGCGGCTATTACCACGCAAGCAAATACGCGGTCGAAGCCCTCACCGACGCCCTGCGGTTCGAAACAGCCCCGTTCAACATCAGGGTCATCCTCATCGAACCGGGCCTGATCCGCACAAGTTTCGCCGACACCGCCGCCCATACCCTTGCCGGATCAGCCGCCCCCGCCGGCCCCTATGGCGCCCTCAACGCCGCCGCCGATCAGAAGATGGCCGACGGCTACCGCTCGCGCCGGCTGTCGGCACCGCCCGAGGCCGTCGCCGCGGTGATCGAACGGTCCCTGTTCGCAGCCAGGCCGCGGACCCGCTATGTGGTCACCCCGGCCGCCAAGGCGCTGGTACACACCCGCCGTCTGCTCGGCGCCCGCGTCTTCGACGCCTACCTGGGCATGCGGTTCCGGGCCACCCCGTGACCGGCGAGCCGGCCAGCCCCAACCGCCTGCACCCGACAGCTGGCGGCGGCCGCCGCATCCGCCGTCCGGCGGCTGCCCGCCGGCCCCACCGACGATCAGCTCGCCGCCGGCGCCAGCCACATCTGGGCCCGCGTCAGCGCACCGGACGGCAGGGCGGCCCTCGCCACCCTGCACGGGCCGGATGCCTACGAGTTCACCGCCGCGACGGCGCGCCTGCTCCTGCACTACGTCCTGAGCGGGCAGGTCAGCCCCGGTTTCCAGACACCGGCGGCCGCCTACGGCGCAGACCTCGTCCTCGATGTCGACGGTGTACACCGCACCGACATCCCAACACCCTGAGTGGACGCACCCATGGCAACCGACCGACACCAGCGGGCCTGCAACCGGCCAGCCGCCATGTGTCCGATTCCAAGGGTCAGGAGAACTATCGGAGGGGCTGAGGTGGAGGTTCTCGGGTTCCGTGGACCGTCTGACCTGCTGTCATCGCATCGAGAGGTCGGCGAAGCAGCCTGGCGAGACGGTCACGCTGGTCCGCGACCATAACCTGGTCGCCGCGCTTGTCGAAATAGACGACGGCCGACAGGTATTCCAGGGCGAAGACCGCGGCAAGCCGGTCGCGGACATCGGGACATTCCGTGTCCAGCCCGTATGCCTCACGGAACGCGGTGCCGAGGACTGGGTGCAGCCTCAGCACCGATTCAGTGATCTTGACCATGTCGTAGAGGGGATCGGCGAGCCGGGCCTGCTCCAGGTCGATCACGGCGGCGAACGCCCCGTCGCGCACCACGACATTGCCAGCCCAAAGATCGCGGTGGACCAGGGCGACAGGCGCTCCGTCCAGGGCCGGTCGGACGCGCTGCCAGAAATCCTCCAGTTGGACAACCAGCCCCGTGGCGAGGTGCCCGCGCTGCGCGCCGTGGCGCAGCTTCGCCGTGAAACGCCGGTCCGCCGTGCCTAGCCAGTCCCGACCCGGCGCCCTGATGCTGTGCATTCTCGACAGCCAGGCACCCAGGTCCCCGCCGAGGCGGGCTGCCTGCTCCGCGCTCCATCCACTGATCGGTTCGTGGGAGAGGTCGTGGCCTTCGATCCACCGCACAGCGATCAGCCAGCCGGCCGGCGTGCAGGTGGGTGGTATGACGACGTCTTGGTGAGGCAGGCCGCGGCCGGACAGCAGGTGCGACGCCGTCCGCGCCACCGCCAGTGGCCGCACGTCCGAGCGCACCTTGACGACCAGTTCACCGACCTGCGTCGTGACTCGAAACGTCTCTCCCCCGTACCCACCGAGCACAGGAGCGACGCGGCCGGCGGCAAGACCGACGGCGGCGAGGGCGCCGGCCACCGATCGCACGATCTCCGGGCGGGTCTCAGGACCTGATGAAGAAGTCATGGGCCTTTCTGGCAGACGATCCGGTGGCCGAGGTCAGCGCTGCGACCAGAGATCCCGGTAGCGGCGCTGTTCAGCGAACGGAGACGTGCTCGGGCACGCGGTCGCAACACACGCCAAAACCGCTGTGCCGGGGACACTCGATGTCATCCGACGACGGGCAGTAGTACATGTCCGGGCAGCCACAGTCGTATACGACGCGCTCCCACGCACGACTGATGGCTCGCGACTGAGCGCTGGCCAGGTCACGGGTCATAGGTCTGTCTCCCTCTCTCGACGCCGGGACCGGCCTTGGAGAACATCGGTGCAGCCGGGTGACCCTGCGGCGCAGCACCACCGCAGGCCGGCGGCGAGCATGTCCACCAGGATGTGCCCCTCGGTTGCTCCAACATCGCTGACCCGTTCACGTTCGAATCAAATGTGACGTACCACCTCCGGGTCCGATAGCGGTTGCCGGCCCGGTGCGCGACGGTTCCGTCCGGGCACCGGGCACCGGGCACCGGGCACCGGGCACCGGGCACCGGGCACCGCAGGCGGAGGATCGGCAAGCAGGCACGCCATCGCCCCCCCCCCCCGGGGGTTTCGCACCTGCGATCGCACCTGGTGGAGGGTGGTCGCACGCTCGGATATCTATGTAGATAGAGTTATGCGGTGATCAGGACCCGACGTCCCTCCCCGCAAACCGTAGCCGTGCTGCGGGCGCTGATCGCGGCGCCGACGGTGTGGCGCTACGGCTACGAACTCGGACAGCAGGTCGGTCTCAAAGCCGGCTCGCTCTACCCGATCCTGATCCGACTCGCCGACCGGGGCCTGCTGGAAACCTGCTGGGAACAGCGATCCGACGAGCTCGCCGGACGCCCACCCCGCCACCTCTACCGGCTCACCGGCGCCGGCCGGGAACTGGCGAACCAGCTGTCCCCAGTCCCAGCGCCTGCCCGGGTACCAGTGCCAGCGCCCGTGCCAGCGGAGCGCCACGCCCGTGGCGACCTGCGGACCGCGTGATGAGCGCCTTCGGCGGCGACCCGGCCGGCCGGTACCTCGACATCGTTGTCCGGTTGCTTCCGGCGGCACGGCACGAATGGGGATGCGCGATGCGGGCCGAATTGGCCACCATTGACCGATCCGCTGAACGCTGGCACTTTGCCCTGGGTTGCACCCGCGCCGCCCTCCTACAGACCGTGAAGGCACAGCGAGCCTGGCGCCCGGTGGGCGTAGCCGCAGCAGTGGGTCTGGTGCTGGCCGGTGAGATCGCGTTGTCCAGCATGATCGGCCAGATCATCCCCGGGGTACTGGTCCTGATCCTGCTCGTCTGGCTCGGCGGCCGCCCGGGTTTCTTCGGCCCGGTCCGGGCGGAACGGGCGGCCCAGGTCGTACGCGTCAGCGGCTACACCCTGATGGGACTGGGCCTGTTGATCCTGGCGGTGGGAGACAGCACGGCTAAATTCCTCCAGCCCGGCCCCAAGCCCCCGATGTTCGTGTTCCTGCTGACGCTCTACGCCGGGGTGTTTCTGGCGACGACCACCGGACGCGCCGGCTTCGGTGGCCCGGGCCTTGGCGCCGGGACCTGCGCGGGGCTCGTCGCGGGGCTGGCATCGTTCGTGGTGATGCCCTTCGAGCGGATCGGGCCGCCGTTGGCCGCAGGCCTTCCGTGGCACGGCAGTTGGCTGGCGCTGGTCATCATCGGTGCGCCCGCCGCGGCCGCGGTGTGGACCACTGGACGCACCGGTCGTGGCGATCAGGGCATCATGGCGGCGTTGTGTGCCGGCGCCTTCGCTGCGCTGCTCGTCGCGCTTCTCGGACTGAGCGCGATCGCGCTCTTCCCCGACCGGATACCCGACATCGTGGGTCCGGTGATGGTCCCCGGCACGTCCGCGGCGCAACGGCAGGCCGCGGACGCCACCGAGGCCGCCGACCCCTATATCGGGCTGCTGCTTTTCGGCGCGCTTCTCGCCGTGATCCTGTGGGTGATGGCCCGCCCGCCCAGCCGGGTCGGGGTCAGAAGCGTGCTGTTGGCTCTGGTGGGCATCCCGCCGGTCGCCCTCGGCCTGTCCGCCCGGCACTTCCCCGGGGCGACGGGTCTCGCTGTCGCCACCGCGATGGTGGTCCTCATCGCTCTGGCCATGGCTGGACGCGATCCCGTTGCGTTCCGGTGAGCTTTGGCGCTCACCGGTCACGCTGCCGTCCCTTGCGGGGCGACGGTCCCGGCCGGGCGTTCGTAGTCCCGGACACAGCGCCGGTACCGGCAGATCCATCCGAAGGTCCGCTCGGCGGTTGACATGCAGGCATGGGACCGCCTCACTCGGCTCGGTCTGGAGTATGTGCGGTTCGCGCAACACCATCCGGCCATGTTCGAACTCATTTTCCGCCACGACCTCCTGGAAGGATCGGGAACGAACCTTCGCAAGGTCACGTTGCCCCTGTTCGCGGCGCTAGCGGACCTGATGCACGAGGTCGCTCCGGGCCGGGTCGACGCGCGTACGGGAGCGCTCGGACTCTGGACCAACCTGCACGGAATAGCCGTCCTTGTAGCCAACCGGAGTATGCATTTGGTCGGAGAGCCGCTGGATCTACCGGGCCTGACGACCCAGGCAGTGAAGGCACACCTCAGGTAGCCGCAACCCCGTTTACGCGGCCCGCATCGGACAGGAGATCATCGCGGCCGGGTGGCAGCCGGAGAACCAGGCCGCGGGCGTGGCAGGCGATCCGGCCGGGGACGGTGAGGATCTCGTGGTGCAGCCGGTCGCCGTGCGCGCGCCCGCAGCACTGGTCGATGCCGGTGCGCGACTGGAGCAGGGTCGACAGCCAGCCGACGAGGATCGCCGCCCACATCCAGACCGCGTTGACCTTCGGGTCCGCGGACGTAATCTCCAGCCATTGGTCTTGGGTCCATGACGTAGACGAGGAGGACTACCACGAGGAAGCCGTGCCGAAGAAACCCTGACTACTCCGACGGTTGGCGCCGCATGACGGAATCCGCCTGGTCGTAGTAACGGGCCTCGATCACGTTGTTGTCAGGATCTGTGAAGTAAAACGCCCGCGGCGCGATGCCACGCGCACCAAACGACTGCTCCATGGTTACCGGCACGCTGACGGCGTTGTCCGCCAACCGGCGGCGGAGGGCGTCGAACTCCTCGCGGCCCATCGCGAGACAGATGTGGTTGACCGGATGGCCGGCGGTTCCGCCGGCTCCGGGTACCGCGTTGACAGCGGCAGCGGCAGCGGCAGCCCGCGGCATCAGGTCAATGATGGACTCGGTCGACACCCGCACGCTCGGGAACGGCGCCTCCCCGGTGCGAAATGCGTCCGCGCGGACCGGGGGGAGACCGACCACGCGCTGGTAGAAGTCCAACGAACGCAGCGGGTCCGCCACCCACAGGACGACATGATCAAGTTTCGCCTCCATGAGAACCTCCGCTGCGTGGCCGACCCGCCGGCCGGCCGAGGCCGATGCGATGTCCACCAGATCGAATGTGACGCGTATCACCGCCGTGCCGGCAGTCATCGGCTTGAGTCTCCACCTACTGGAACCTGGATCGTGGCGGTTCATGGAGGGACACGCGACCGACCGGTTGATCACGATCGGGCAGCTCTCGGAACTGACCGGGGTGCCGGTACGCACCATCCGGTTCTACGCCGACGAGCATCTGGTCGAGCCGGTTGCGCGCAGCAACGCCGGTTACCGATTGTACGACGCGATGGCGGCGGCCCGCCTCGAGCTCGTGCGCACATTGCGTGACCTGGGTATCGACCTGCCGACCGTCGCGAAGGTACTCGCGCAGGAGATCACGGTGGCCGAGGTGGCGCGCGTGCACGCCGAGGCGCTCGGCGCACAGGTCAGGGTGCTGCGGCTACGGCAAGCAGTGCTGCGGGCGGTCGCGGTCCGCGGATCCGACTGGGAGGAGATGGAACTGATGCACCGACTGGCGAAACTCGATGCGGCGGAACGCACACGGATTCTGGACGGCTTTCTCGACACCGTGTTCAAGGGTCTGGACGGCAAGCGTCTGGACGGCAATGCCCTGGACGGTGACAGCGGAGCAGGCGGGACATTCGAGACGATGATCCGAGCCTCATTTCCCGAGCTGCCCGAGGACCCGACCGGCGAGCAGGTCGAGGCCTGGGTGGAACTGGTGACGTTGATCCAGGATGAGGATTTCACCGCCCGGGTCAGGACCATGGCGCAACGGGGCGCGGCCAAGCACGTCAGCGAAGAAGCGACCATCCGACACCAGGAGGCCTTCAACACCGTTCTGGCGAGCCGGGCCACGCAGGCATACACCGAGGGGATCGACCCGGTCTCCACCGACGGCACGGCGCTGGCCGCCGCGATCGCCGCGTCGTACGCGCAGACGACCGGGAACCGTGACACCCCTGCGTGGCGGGCAACACTCATAGACGATCTTGAAACGTTCACCGACCGGCGGGTCTACCGGTTCTGGGAACTCGTTGCGCTCGTCAGCGGCGACACGACGACGGTGGCGGTTGCCAGCCCGATGATCGAGGCACTGGAGTGGCTGATCACCGCACTGCGGGCGGCCGGCTGATCATAGTTGTTCCTCGACCGCCGAATCGAGCAGTAACCTCGCCAGGCCGATCTCGGAGCTGGCATCGTGTGGGGGGTGTCAGGGGATGAAGGCGGTCAACCGGTTCTGGTCCGGGAGCTGCGGGTCGCTGCGTACGCGGTCTGCATCCACGAAGGGAAGATCCTTCTCGCGCGTTTCGTCGGCACGAGCGGGAAGCACTGGACGTTGCCCGGCGGCGGCATCGACCACGGGGAGGATCCGTTGGCCGCGGCGGTTCGGGAGGTCGAGGAGGAGACCGGTTACGACGTCGTGATCGAATCCCTGCTGGGTGTCGACTCGATGCGCAGGCGTTTCCCGCGCGGCGTCGGCATCGAGGCCGATCATCACGCCGTGCGGGTCATATATACGGCACGGGTGGTCGGCGGCGTGCTTCGGCATGAGATCGGTGGTTCCACCGACCAGGCCGCCTGGATCGATCTCGATCAGATCGACACCCTCGAACGGGTTGATCTCATCGACATCGCGTTGGATCTTGCACGGAACCGACCACCGAGTGGCCGGGTGGACGCACAGCGCACCTGACCTTCCGGGCGCTCTTAGAATGTGATTTTTGTGCTGTGATACCAGCATCAGAATCACATCGTTGAACCGTCTGAGCGGGAACCGACGCCGATGGGAGATCGACTGGCCGCGCGCTCTTAACCGTCCGCGACGTGAGCGCCCGCAGGCGCCCGGGAGAGATCCAGTTGTGGCCGGATCTCTCCCGGGATCGCACGCCCTTTGGCCGTCGAGACCGCTTGAGGCCGCCGGGCGTGCGAGAAGAACATGATCGCACGCCCTTTGGCCGTCGAGCCTGTTAGGCCTTTCCGGCCCAGCAGTGCTTCGAGGCGTACCAGGGGCTTGTGCCCTGCTGCGCGTACAGGATCCGAGCGCGCTTCCACTGCTCGGCGGCGCTGGCATTCTGCGGCAGGCCGGACCCGCCGACGCCATGCCAGGTACCGGGCAGGAACTGGAACAGTCCGCCGGCGCCGATCGAGTTGACGACGTTCGGGTTCCCACCGGATTCGCACCGCACGATGGCGGAAAGAAGGCCGTCGCCGGACGGCGCCGCACTTGCCGGCTGGGACAGCGCGACGCTGCCGCCACCGATGGCGGCAACGAGGGCCGGCACTGCGATCAATACCCGGGCCCGTGCTTTGATTCGACTGATTCCACGGTCGCCGGAACGTACGTTGGACATGTTGATGTCCTTCCCCACGCCTGCGAGGTGAGCTGTCGGATTCGGGCTGGGAGTGCCCGGCCGCGATGTGCGGCTTCACCCCGAGGACGCCTGACGTCGACGTCCGAAAGTGGTTCCCCCGTTCCTGCCACCGGTCTGGTTTTCATCGGACGAGGGCAGGATTCGGCGTGCCGTCCGACGCATGCCTTCTCCTCGAAGGCATGGCGAAGACCATACGTGCAACGACCGCCCCGAAGGCAAGGCTCCGTGAAGAGGCACACAGTCCGTATGCGATGTTGATGGCAGCTACGGCTGCCGGTAACGTGCGCGCACGCGCGCTCATCCCTAACGTGGCTTCGGCCGGGCGGCGATAGTGTGATGGGGTCGCCACCTGCCGAGTGAAGCATTTTCTTACGCGGTACGTGGGCAGGCGGATCGACTGCGTGGCTATCCGGCGGTGATTGTACGACAGCACCGGAAAACACGATGTCGACGACAGCGTGTATCGTGTCGGCAATATGCATGATGGCTGTCCGACCGCGGCGCCCGGGTGGCCCGGCTATCGTCGAGACCTCCACGGAAACCGACACAGCGCTGTCCAGGCCCGCTGCGGAGCACTGGCGCAGGCATGGACAGCGCTGAACGACACGATGAACGACACGGTCGCCTGTGGTCAGCCCATGGCACCACGGCGGCGGCGACGGCGGACGATCCTGCGGCCGGCGACCATCACCACGAAAGCGGCTACCGCCGACGCAGCGGGGACGGCGGAAGGGGGGTCGGCTATCCCACCCTCACCCGCCGCGACAGCGCCCTTGGGCACCGGCATCGTTGTGGCCCACGACGCGGATGCCGATGCGGTGGTAGCGGTACCGCCAGTACCAGCGCTAGCGCTGCTGCCGGTGCCGGTGCCGGATACAACCTGATACCGGGTCAGCATGCCGGCGGTGATGTGCTCGTTGACGTGGCAGTGAAAAAGCCAGATGCCGAGGTTGTCGGGTACCATGTCGGCCACGGCCATGGTACCGGGAAGCAACGGAACAGTGTCCATCCGCATACCACTCACGACCGCGTCGTTGCCGTGCCAGTGCGGGGTGTGTATGTCCTGCTCACCACCCATACTCATCAGGTACCAGCGGACGTGCTCATCTTTTTTCAGGGTGATCATCGGCTCGTTGCCGAAGACGTAGCCGTTGATGGCATGCCGCAGGTTGGACCTGGTGAAGTTGCTGTCATCCTGTGACGGATACGGTGGCTGGGCAAAACGGCGGAGATTATCCTGCAGATACGGGCTCCAGTTCTCGTTCGTGATTGTGAACAACGTGAAGATCTCACGGTCGACGTCGACGGGGCTGCCGTCCGGCCGCGCCTTCCCCCTGGCTGTGATGACCATCGGGCCGGTGAGTCCGGCATAGGTGTCGACGACTTCGTTGGTGTGGGAGTGGTACATCCACATAACCGAACTACCGTCGTGTGGGCCCGGTCCGGCCCGGTCGGGCACCAGCCAGGTATAGGTGTGCGTGCCGCCGGTGGGTACGGCATCGTCAAACTTGTCCACCCCGGAGGTGTTGTCGGCGTAGGGTGTACCCTCGTTCGCCTTCGTGTAGAACACACCGTGCGGATGCATACTGTCGCCAATTTTGCAGGCGTTGCGGAACACCACCTTGATGGTGTCGCCGACCTCGGCGCGGATCACCGGGCCCAAAAAGCCCTCGTAGGCGTCCTGTGCGGGGCGCGGTGCCAGGTTGGTGAAATTCGCGTCGGTGTAGCCACGATAGAGACACTTGAGATAACTCGTCCCGATGCGGCCGGGCCCGGATTGGACATACGTCTTCGCAATCGGATCGAACGCCTGACCGGTGATGTCGTCGCGCCCGTCCGGGGCATAGTTCCAGACGACCTCATCGGCACCGACATAGTAGGTGCGCACCTGCCCGGTCGGGTGGAATGCCGCACCGGCGACAGCATCCCAGTAGGTGTCTCCCGGACCCGGCATCGCTGTTCCGGCCGTTCCGGCCATGTTCGGGGTGTTCGGCTGCCCGCCGGCCGCGGCTACCGCCGTGGCCGGTCCGGATATGGCCAGGCATCCGACGAGTGCAAGGGTGCCCGTGAACCCCGCTCTGAACGACGGACGCCAGGCGGGTGGACCTTTCGCCGCCCAGCCCCGACCTGCGGTACCGCACTCCATACGCGTGCGCCAACCGGCGCGGAATCGTGCTGTCACGGTGGGTGACAGTAGCGGCCAGGAGTCGCATCCGCCGCGCGCCCCGCGCGAACTCGCTAACACATGTAGAAGAAGGTGCTAGGGCATGTCTGCTACCTATTGGCAACCGTCTACCGGTCTCTCCGGCCGTCGCCTGATTTGTCGGGCTGGCGTTACCTCGATCGAGTGAGCCTCACCAGTGGACGATCTGCAGCCGCCCGCCGAGCGCCCGCCGGGCGCGCAACGCGAGCCTTCTACTGGGATTGACCAGGACTGCTTGGTCGGCTGCGGCCAGAATGGGCAGGTCCGCCAGCGAATCGCTGTAGGCGTGGCCCCAGGGCGGCTCGATCCCGTGGGCGGCAAGCTGTCGCGGTTTACCCGACCCGTAGTTGTGCAGGCTGCCCCGGCCGACGCCGAACCGGCCCCAGACGAGCCGGGAAGAGATCAGTTCGACCTCGCCCAGCCCGAGTGCGTCGAGAACCGTACAGGCAAGATCGTGTTCACATGCCGTGACGACCACGACCCGATCACCCGCGCCGGCATGGCGGCGTAGGGTGGCTACTGCCTCGGGTACGGCTACGCCGCCTTCGGCCACGAGATCCCGGCCGAACGCCTGCACCCGCGCGCGGAACCTCGGTGCATCGAAGCCCAGCAGGGCCAGTCTCATTATCGTCCGAGCCACCGTCGGACGGAGCGGGCGGACTGCCAGCAGCGGTGTCATCGGCATGACCAGGGCCGCGTGCCACGGGGACTCCGACAGGTGCCGACGCAACAGCCGGGTGAAGGTGTCACCGCGGACCAGCACACCGTCAAGATCGAACAATGCGACCCCGGTGCCCGCTGATTCTGCCGGTTCGCTCATTCGTGCATCCTTGTCCTGTCCGACCTTGCCCCGTTCGACTTTGCCCCGTTCGACGGCCGCTCACGGAATCTGGAACGGACGGTGAGACCTGACATGACCGAGGGTGCGGTGGTCAACGAGACCGATCCGGCAACATGCGCCTTCCCGGGGTGCGCACGGTCGCCGAGTGCTCCGGTCGGGCCTGGACGGCCGCCCGCGTACTGCGATGACTCCACGCACAACCGACTGTCGGCCTACCGCCGACGGCGCGAGATGTCCGGTGCCGGCACCGTGCCGGCCGGGCCGACAACGGTCTCCGACGGACTCGCCGGCGGCGCACGGGCGCGAGCCGACGCGCTGGCCGAGCAGATCACGGCGTTAGCCGGCGGGCTCACCCGCGCGCTGGACGGCTTCGTGCGCGAGATGGCGACTCTTGGCGATGTGGCGGCGACGGAAGCACGTGTCGAGACGGTCGAGGCCGAAGCCGCCGAACGGGTCGCCGAGGCCGTCGCCCGGGCGGTCCGCGCCGAGCAGGCCGCCCGCGGTGCGCAGACCGCGCGGGTCGAAGCGGAGGCGGTCGCGGCCGAGGCGGTCGCGGCCGTGGACCAGCTCGACGAGCGGCGGATCAGTCTGGAGACCGAACGCGACACGTATGCCGATGCCCGGGACCAGGCGCGCGCGGCCCTCGACGCCGCCCGGGCCGAAGCCGCAGCTGTGCTCGAGGCGACGCGCCGGGACGCCGACACCCGGGTCGCGCATGTCCGTGCGCAGGCGGACGCGGAGATCAGCCAGGCCCATCAGGTGGCGGCAGCAGCCGTCACAACGACGCGCGACGAAGCCGCAGCCGCACTCGCGCAGGTCCGGGAGGAAGCAGCCTCAGCCGTGGCTGCCGCCACCGCGACCAGGGACGCCGCCCTGGCCCGAGCGGACGCGGGTGAGCGGGCCACGGCTGAGGCACGAGCCGAGGCTGAGCGGCTGCGCCTCGACCTGGTTCGCCAGCAGGAGAGCACCGACGCCGCGATCGCCCGCATCCACGCAGACGCCGACCGGCGGCTCGATCACGCCCATCGGGTGGCGGACGAACGTCAGGGGGTGCTCGTGGAAGGCAGAGCGGACGCCCGTGCCCGCGCCGAACGCGCGGAACATCAAGTTGATGACCTTGCGGCCGAACTGCGCACGGTGCGGGCCGAGTTGACCGCCGTCCGCGACCGCCTCGGCGGGCCGGCAGCCGCCGGCCAACCCACAGAGCAACCCACAGACCAACCTGCGCAGCCGCCCACCAGCACGAGAACAAACGCGGGTAAGAGCGCCCGGCAATAGGGGCGTGGTCGTGCCCGAGCATTTGACTCCCGCAGTAACGGTCAGTTACGTTCAAACAGGTGTCAAAAGTGTTGGAGGCGAGTCCGGCAGGCCGTGGAACGCTTCATCATGGGAGTACACGGATGGCGCCTTGGGCAGCTCACCGCGTGGGTCAGGTGGGCCACAGCGGGTTCTGACCACGGAGGAAATAGTGCGTAGCGTCAGGTTCGAGCCAGTAGAGGCGCCGACCTTCCACGTTGCGCAATCGCAGAGCTTCACCGTCCGCAGACATATCGACACCTGCCGCGTATCGACCACGGCTTGTTGTGGGTGACCGAGGACCGACCCGGCTATCGCCGACGGCCAAATGATCGTCACAGCATCTCCACTCTCCGGTTGCGCCGACCAGGATCCGTGCGGTTCACCGGAACACCTCGGCAGGAATACCCACATGACTACAATGAGAACAGACGATCCCGCACGACGCCGCCCTCGTCCGGTCGACGCTGTCATACTCCGCGGCGTCCACGCACTTGACGAGCGCGGCTACTTCAACGGCCCGGTGGATGTCGCGGTACGCGGCCGCCACATCACAGCCGTCCGTCCGCACCTTGCGTCCGACCCGACGGCCACCGATATCGACGCCCATGGGCTGTGGTTGATGCCGGGCGTCGTCGACTGCCACTCGCACGTCACTCTTGCCACCTATGACCCGCTTGAGCTGTTGACGACGCCCCTGTCGGAACGGTTCCTCGAAACGGCGGCGATGCTGCGCCGCACCCTCGCCGCCGGAGTGACCTACGTACGCGACGCGGGCGGTGCCGATGCCGGTGTCCGTGACTCGTTGGCGGCCGGGCACATCCCCGGGCCGCGGCTGGCCGTGTCGGTGATCGGACTGACCCGGTCCGCCAGCCACGGTGACGGGACGGTACTCGGCCCCGGTCTGGAGGCACCGGCCAGCATCACCGTTCCCGACTATCCGGGACGGCCCCAGCATGTGGCGCGGGGGCCCGACGGGGTGCGCCAAGCCGTGCGCGGAGTACTGCGCGCCGGCGCCGACTGGGTCCACGTCTTCGCCAGCGGTGGGATCATGTCAGCCCGGCCGGGCGAGCCACTGCCGGAGTTCACTGCCGACGAGATCGCTGCGGCGGTCGGTGAAGCGGCTGTTTTCGGCCGGGAGGTCATGGCCCACGCCCTCGGGGCGGCCGCTGTCGCTGCGGCGGTGTCGGCCGGCGCGCGCTCGATTGAACACGGGATCGGTCTGACGGAACGTGAGGCCGCACTGATGGCTGAGCGTGGTGTCACTCTTGTCCCGACTCTCTCGCCCTACCATGAGCTCGTCCACCTGTCGGACGCCGGCTATTTGCCGGAGTGGGCCGTGGACAGGGCCCGCGCGAGTGAAGCGCTCCTGACCGACACGATCGCTGTTGCGCGTGACGCCGGGGTCAGCATTGCTCTGGGTAGCGACAGCCGCCACCGTGACAGCCACGGCGGCAACCTCGGTGAGATCAGCCGTCTGCACCGTGACGGACTGTCAGTCCCCGAAGCCCTGCTCGCCGCTACCGTCAACGGAGCACGGCTGTGCGGAGTCGGCGATCGCTTCGGCCGGATAGCGCCGGGCTACGAGTTCGACGCCATCCTGCTGGACGAGGATCCCGGCGACCTATCGGTGTTCGAGCGCCCCGGCGCGGTGACCGGTGTCTTTCTCGGTGGTGTCGCCGTTGTGCCACATTCCCGGCTGCCCGCCACGGTCCTACCCACCGACATACGGGGCTTCGCCCGACCGACAGCCCGTGGCCTGGCCGGGGAGCTGCCCGGGATGAAGGGGGCCGAGACGGACCGCACAGCGTCCTGACCGGCCGCTGGATCCAGCCACGCCCGGTGGACGGCCGAAAAGCTGACGAAATCCACGGAGTCGTCTGCATCCGGATTTTCGTCGGCCGTACTGAAATTCCGATAGCACCGGTATGTCTTTTGCGGTTGACGCCGACGTGCGTTCATCCGACGAGGCGTTATCGTGTGTCCAGGTTCTCGCGGGGCTCTCGGAATCACGAGTTCGGCGCGATCATTGGATGCGGCGGTTTGCGTCGCAGCACCGTGGAGGAGGCTTTCGTGCAGCATGCCGAAATGATCAACAGCGAGACACGTGAAGCGATCGAGAACTGCATGTCCTGCTCGACCATGTGCGAAGAGACCATCGCCTACTGCATGGACATGCCGGCGACGATGATGGATGCGACGAGCCTGCGCACACTGATGGACTGCGCGGCCATCACCAGGGTCTGCGCGGACATGATGTGTCGCATGTCGTCGATGCAGCGAGAAATGTGTGCGATGTGCGCGCGTATATGCACAATGTGCGCAGAAATGGCTGCGAAATTGTCGGGTGACGCCCAGATGATGAAACTCGCCGAAGCCTGCCGCGCGTGCGCCGCATCCTGCCAGGCCATGGCCGGCGCCGCCGCATGAGGGCCGGCGCTGGCTGCCGGGAACGGCCGCCCCGGCAACCAGCGCCGCGCACTGCTGCGCGACGCGGCGACGCGGCGACGCGGCGACGCGGCGACCAGGTGTCCGGGCGTGCCGGTCAGGTCGGCAGATAGCCGGGAAGTCCACCTTTACGCCGTGCACGACGTAGTACCACCCGCCGGGAGCCATCCGGCAACAGGCGGAGCCGCTCGAGTTCCCACTCACCGAACTCGGCATGCAGGGTGAGCACCGCCAATGCCTGGCGTCGGTCGGTGCCGGGAGGCAGGTACAAACGCTGGTACTCCACGTCCATGACGCCACCGTAACGACAAGGTGGACAGCGAGAGGGATGAACCCGCGGGTTCCCACCATCCACCTACCCCACGCAACCGAATAGTTACCAAAATGCGCCCACGTACTCTGACGCCAGGCATCCTTTGCCGGGTGTCAGGGCACGTAAAGACCGAGGAAGGCAAGCGACGCGTACACCACCAGCATCGCGGCGCAGACCACAAGGACGATGCGCAGGACCTCGTCGCGTCGGGTGAGCCCGGCCGCGACCAAGAGGTATGGAAAGGTCCCATACGCATACCGTTCACTTGAATCAAGATTGCTGCCAGTGAGTACCGCGGCCATCGTCAACGCGGCCCACAACGTGTATGAGGCCGGCAGCGTCCGCGCCATCACGACGAGCAGCACCACGAACAGCGCCAACCATGGAACGTGCAGACCCGTGCCCACCTCGCCGTGAGTGATACCCCGGGTCGCCGCCCAGAGCACAGCGGCGGGGTTCGACGAGCTGCCGTGCAGCGACTCCTGGCGTTGCACCCGCAGCGGTAGCAGCGCATCCGCATACGCGATCTGCGCCCACAGCCCGAACAGCGCGAAACCGGCCGCGGGTGCGAGCACGGCCGCCACCCGGCGCAGCCGGTCCATGATCATGACTGTCCCGAACCCGCGAAGGGCCTCGAGCGCAGCCGGTGCGACCAACAGGATGCCGACAGGTCGGCACAGCCCCGCAAGCAGCCCACAGACCGCGGCGAGTTCCCACCGCCGTGTCCGCAGGCCCGCGAACACACCAACGGCCAGCAGCCCCCACAATGCCTCGGTATAGCCCATGACCAGCACGAACGCGGGCGGTGCCAACGAGGCGAGCCACACCACCCGCGATATTGCCGCCGGGTCGAGACCCTCGGAGCGGGCCAGCCACGCGAGCGCCGCCACGAAGACGAAAGCGATCATGTTCACCAGGACGAGCAGTGTGCCGCCGGTGTGGCCGCCCAGACCGGGAACCACGGTGACCGCCCGGACCAACAGCGGCAGCAGGGGGAAGAAACGCAGTCCCTGTTCGCCGACCCCGGCGTATCCGTGCTCGGCGATACCCGTGTACCAGCCGGCATCCCAGCCGAGCAGCCCGGTCAGCTGGAACGGCGTGACAGCCGCTGGATGCAGCGCGTCATGTCCCGCGGCGAGCTGGCCGGCGATGTAGCGGGCCAGGGCGTACGCGGCGCCGGTCACGATGCGCGTGGCACACCAGGCGAGGGTGATCTCGCGCAGGGGCAGGGTCCGCCATCCCCGCGGGCCTGGTCCGCCTCGCGGGGGCTGCGCGGGGCACACGTCCGCCGCCGACGGCGCGAAGAACCACGATCGCACCGCCGACGGCGATCCAGCCGTCGATCCCGACGAGCCCAAGGGAGGTCAGGGCTGGAAGCGTAGGAGGGTGAAGTTCTCCCACACCCTGGCCGACTCGCCCTGGCGCATCACCTCGTCGGCCAGTGGACGCCTGTCCTGCAGACGGCCACGGACCTGGGTACACAGGGTCTCGTATGTCCGATAGGCACCCGACCCGGCGAAGAACACCGTGTGAGCGGAGCCGGCCTGCGCGAGCGCCCTGTCGGCGACGACAACGCCGTTCGCCTTCGAGTTACGCGCCTCGTAGTCCGTCCAGTCGACGCGGTCCGGCGGTAGGTAGGTCGGGACGACATACACGTGCATCCAGGCCGGAACGGTGCGGGACAGTCCCGGGCCGAGCTGGTCCGGACAGACCAGCAGCACGTCGCCGGGCCGCCCGAGACGTTCGAGCACGGCCGCGGCCTGGCTCGCCTGGGAGCGGGTGCGGGACAGGTCGCCATAACCACCGACAAGACCGAGCAACGCACACACAATGATGATCCCGCGGAACAGTCGACTGTCCACGACGACGGTCGCACCAAGGCCGATGACCAACAGGAACGGCACGAACGCGGTGGCGGTGTACCGATCCGCCCAGGCGTTGCCCACCACTTTTCCCGCGGCCACGGCGACGAAGAGCGTCACCGTGGCCAGGAAGAACAGCGTGCGACCCGGTTCCATACCCTTCAGGTCGACCAGTACGTATCGGCCGTCGACCGCCCGGCCGGCGATCCCCGCGGCGGCGAGCCCGGTGATGAGGAACAGCAGCGTCCGCCCCTGGGTGGTGGGACCGCCCGCCCACTGCCCGTAGGCGTGTGAGATCGCCGCGAAGGTCGCCGGTTCTCCCCAGGGCGTCCCGGTGTGCGCCATCTGGTAGAAGAACCCGCCCAACCAGGGAGCGAACACGAGGCCACCACCGGCGATGCCGGCCAGCGCTGCCAGCGGTGGCCGGGGGCCCCACGCCGCGCGCGGCCTCACCACGACCAGCGCAAGCCAGCCGGCCACCGTGAACAGCAGGTAGAAACACCAGTAGTGGGTGAGCGCCAGCATGCCGGAGCACAGCGCCAACGCGGCGACCGAACCCGCCGAGCGCCGATTGAGCGTGGCTTCCAGTGCCAGCCCACCAGCTGCGGTCAGCAGCACCACCAGGCTGTACATCCGGGTCTCGGTGGCGAAGTACAGCGCGAACGGTGAGGTGAGGTAGAGCACCACCGCCACCCGGGCTGCGCGCTCACCGACGACGCGGCGAGCCAGCAGGTACAGCGGCCCGGCGGCAGCCAGGTTCATCAGGGCCGACAGTGTCCGCACCGCGAACGTGCCGACTCCGAACAGCTCGACCCAGCCGTGTAACAGCAGGTAGTACAGCGGCGGCGAGCCATCCTGGCGAAGCCCGTCAAACAGCGTTGTGCCCGGCCCGGTCAGTGGAAGTCGCGCAATGGCGACGCTCTGCGCTTCGTCCAACCACAACGCCTGGCGGGCGGAAAAACGTACCACCACGGCTATGACAACGAGAGCGAAAATTATCGCCTTGAAAACAAAACCGTCCCGTTGCGCCCGGGGCCGGCTCCCTTCGGCCGGCCCCGGGATGTTCTCCAGCGGCCGTACCGCGACGTCGGTCACGGTCAGTTCCCCCTCTGGTTCCCGTGACGCCGACTAGTGCGGTGTCTTCGCGTAACCGGGGGAGACCTCTTCGTGATAGTCCTCTTCCACGTTGACGCTCCACACGTCGTGCCCGGCCCCGTCAGCGAGGTTCTGGACGGTAAGCAGCGCAGTGTACATCGAATGGTCCTGATTGTTGTACCGATGCATACCGTTGCGGCCGACCGGGTGAACATTCGGCGTGGCCTCGGCCAGCCATCCACGCATGATGTCCACGTTCTTCTTGTAGTCCGCATCGTAGAACGGGTATGCCTTCGGCATGCGGACGACGAAACCGCGTTCCACCTGATCGGCCGGAACCAGACCCAACTGGGCGAGTTCCTTGGTGGCAAGTGCGATCAGGTCTTCATCGGGCATCGACCACGTCTCGTCACCCTCGAAGACGAAATACTCCATGCCGAGGCAGGTGCGGCCCTCCTTCACCAGGAACGGCGACCAGGACGCGAAGTTCTGGATACGCCCGACCAACAGCTCGGGCGAGTGCACGTATATCCAGTTATCCGGAAAACCGGCGGACTCGGGCACCACCAGCGCGACGGTGAGGAAGTCGCGGTAGCGCAGCGCGTTTGCCGCCGCCAGCACGTGCGCCGGGGCGGGCGGGTCCATCACCCGGATCAGCGAGGAGAACGACATCGATGAGATGATCTCGTCCGCACTGTAGTGGTGCTCGGACCCGATGTCGGTCCGGGACGCCTCGGGCGCGCCCGCTCCAGGGCCGTATCCGCCGGTGACCACGGTCGTCACGCCGCTGGCCCGCCCGTCCGCATGATGGATCGTGCGGACCTTCTCCTCAAGTATGATCTTACCGCCACGCTCGGAGATCTTGTCCGCCGCAGTCTCCCACATCATTCCGGGCCCGTGCTTCGGGTACTGGAATTCCTCGATGAGAGAGGCGATGTTCTTCTGATTCCGCCTCGGCATGACCGCGTTCACGATGGCATTGAGCAGCGAGAGGTTCTTGATACGCTGCGCCGCCCAGTCAGCCTCGATCGTGCCGGCCGGTACCCCCCACACCTTCTCGGTGTAAGTCTTGAAGAAGATCCCGTAGAGGCGCCAGCCGAAACGGGCCGCGACCCAGCCCTCGAATTTGGTCTGGTCCTTCGGCGGCCGGACCCTCGCCCAGAAGTAGGAGAAGATGCAGCGCGCCGCCTCGAGCACGCCGAGGCCACGCAGAGCATTGCCGGCGCGCAGCGGGTAATCGAACAGTTTCCCGTTGTACATGATGCGGCTCGACCGCGGGCGCATCAGAAAGTCCTCATCAGGCAGAATCTCGTGCCAAAGAGTCTCGACCTCAGGCACCTTGGTGAAGAACCGGTGCCCGCCGATGTCGAAGCGCCAGCCTTCACGCTCCGCGGTGCGGCTGATGCCTCCCACCACCGAGTCACCTTCGAGAACCGTCACGGGTACGTCCCGCTTCACCAGCTCCCAGCCAGCTGTCAGACCTGCCGGTCCGGCTCCGATAACGACGACCTCGGGCTTTTCGGCCACTGTGCCTGACCTCTCCTCAACTCCGCACGCGATGGTCATCCGCGCGACACACTAAGAACGCCGGTGACAATAGTCCGGCTTGGCTTCTCAGTCTGGCATGAGCCGCGCGGGCACCTGTCCGCGCCCCCTCACGATTGCCACCGCATGATCCCGGACGACCTGCTCGGAGCCGACGCGGCGACCCGGTAACGCCTCTGGCATGGTGCACGTCATGGCGGCGTTCCTACCCGGCCGGGCGAACAATCCGACCACCACCTCCGGGTGGTTACGCCGGGATAGCCCAGCAGGGGGGACGCCAGGCCCGCTGCTGCTCGGCTGGTGTGCCGTCGCGGCGGGCATCGCCGCGGGCGACGGGCGCGGCCCATGGTCGCTGCCCTTGGTACTGATCGGCTGGGGCGCGGTGCTTGTCGGTGTCGGCAACGCAGGCACCAGGGCGCCCGGCGCGGACGCGCGCCTTGGCCGCGGGACGCCGTGGGTGATGTTGGCCATGGTCCTCGCGGTGGGGGTGGCGATGCGGCCCCGGTACTACGCCGGCGGCGGCTGGGCGTACGTCTCCGATGCGCTGGGCGTGGCCGGCGGCCTGCTCACCGCTGGGTCGATCCTGTGGTGGCTGCGCCCGGCACCGGGCGAGCGCGGCGCGGCGCGGTGGCTGGCATCACCGGCGTCCTTCTGGCCGATTGTCGGCCTCATGACAGCCGCCGGCGTCAGTATGATCATCGCGGCACCACAGCCGCGCATCGACGTCTTCCACCTCCTTCAGGTCTCCGCCCGCGGCCTGCTCGACGGCTCGGACATGTACCGCCAGCAGTGGGCGCCCAGCCACGCCGGGTATCCGGCGCACCAGTTGTTCGACGTCTACCCCTACCTGCCGGGTACGACGCTCGTCCTCGCGCCCTTCCGTCTGCTGCTCGCCGACGTCCGCTACGGCCTACTGCTCGCCTCGGTGGTCACGGCCGTCGCCATCCGCGCGATCATGTCCCGGGACGGCGCGCGGGCAGGGATACCGCTCCCGCCGGCGCTACCGCTGCTCGTCCTGACCTTCCCCGGTTCCATGTACGCCCTCCAGCAGTCCTGGACGGAGCCGCTGCTCACCGCATGCATCAGCGTGCTGGTGTGGGCGGTGACATCGGGTCGGGGCCGCTGGGCGGTCGTCGCGTTCGCCGTCGCCCTCGCCAGCAAGCAGCACATGGCGCTGCTGGTCCCGGTCGCCGCGGCCTGGCCGGCGTTCGGGCCCAGGCGCGCGCTGGCATCGGTCGCCGTCGCGGCGGCCACGGTTCTGCCCTGGGTGGTCGTCGGCCCGTCGGACTTCTGGGGAGACGCGGTGCTGACCAACCTTGGCTATCCCGTCCACGAGGATTCGCTGTCCGTGCCCGGTGTGCTCGCGCACGCGGGGATCACCACCGGTTTCGGCCCGATGGCGGTCGCGCTGACGGTCGCCTACTGGCTCGCCTGGCGGGTGCGGGCCGGGTCCGCGGAGTTCTGCGCCGGTGCGGGCGTCGTGCTCCTCACCCTGGATGTCATGAACAAACAGTCGTACTTCAACCATTACACGCTGCCGATGGCACTGCTGGTGACCGCGCTCGCCGCGGCGGGCGAGCGCCGGCCCGGACCGCCGGCCGTACTCGCTCAGCGCAGGGTGGAGAAGCGCTCCAGCGCCGCACCCTCGTAGACGATGCGACGATCGACTTGGAGGGTGCGGTCACGCAGGGCGGCAAGCTGGTCCGAGACGACCGCACAGGCCCCTTCCAGGGTCTTGTAACCGTCCGCGCGCACGAGGAACACGGCGTGGCCAGGTCCGGCCATGGTGTTGACCCGGGCGGCGAAGTCCGCGCCGCTCGCTCGTCGCATCCGAGCGGCGTAGTCAACCCAGTCGACCAGCGCCGGCCCGCTCTCGTCGGCATAGACGATCTGCTTGAGATCAAGATCGCCACGGCGTTCGATGGCCCGGAACACCGCCGGACCCAGCTGGTCAGGGCAGTAGGCGACCACATCTCCCGGTCGGGCCAGCGCCGCGATCCGGTTCGCGATCTCCCCTGCCTGGGTACGTTCCTGTCGCGCCATGTTCCAGCCGCCGGACAGCCCCGTCACACAGACAATCATCAGGATGGCCGTGCGTACCCGCCCGGGCAACTGGCCGATGCCGAGTGCAGCGAGCAGCAGGAAGGCCGGCAGCGAAATCCCGGTATAACGTTCCGTGTAAGCGCTACCACCAGTGGTGTTGACCAGGTAGGCGAGGGCGAGCGGGACGAGCCACAACGCGACCAGATAACGTCCGGGCACCCGTCCGGTCGGGACGATGTGCAGCCCGTCATCCTGCGGCCGGCCCGTCAAGCCGATCAGCGCCGCACCGAGCAGGACGACCCCGAGCAGCGCGCCGGTAGACGTCGGACCGGCCCAGTCGAACACCGTGTCCAGTAGGACCTGCGCCTGTACCCGCGCCGCCCACGGGGTGCCCGTGTGCAGCATCTGAAACAGGAAGGACGGCATCCACGGTGCGAACAGCACGGCCGAAGCAATCATCGCCAGCAGCGCGGACAGCGTCGAGCGGCGATAGGGAGCCCGTCCGCGCGACCGTACCGCGAGGAACACCGCAACGGTCGTGACCAGCAGAAACGTCCAATAGTGCGTGTAGACCAGTGCCGCGGTGGACACAGTCAGCACTGCCAGTCTGCGACGTGTCGGCCGTTCCAACGCCCGTACCAACGCAAGCCCGAACAGCAGCACCAGCAGAACCACCAGCGAGTACATCCGGGTCTCGCTGCCATACCGGATCGCGTACGGCGAGCACGCGAACAGCAGCAGGGCCGCCGTCCCCACCCGACCGAGCGTGGCGCCGTCGCCACTGCCGAACATCACCGCCACCCGCCCGACCCGCCGCCCGGCGATCCAGGCGACCGGCAGGGTGATCAGCGACAGAATGCCCGACAGCGCCCGGACCGCGACGTCCCCGGTTCCGAACAACCTGATCCACATGTGCAGGAGTAGGTAATACAAGGGCGGCGAACCGTCGTGGCGGAGTGCGTCGAGCAGCTGACCGACCGGTCTGCGAGAGATCTCAACCGTGAGCGATTCGTCCAGCCACAGGTGGCTCGGCGTGACAAACCGCAAGGACGCGCCGACCCCGATCGCACCCAGCACGGCGGCTATCAACAACTGACGGTTCCATCGTTCCCGCATCTGCGCCCACCTGGGCGGCATTGACCAGCCACCGGCACCATCGGGATCAGACACCGGCCGGCGGCCCGTCCGCTCGAGATCGTGACGAACCTGAACCTCCGCCCGCGGCTTCGGGACGGCCGATGGCACCGGTGCCGTCGCGACCGGTGCGACGGACACGAATGCGGATGCAGACACGGATGTGGATGCGGGCACGTCCGCCACCGGACTCCCAGAAAGGTCGGCGCTCACCACCGAGACGGTACCCACCGTGTCACCCGGCCGATCGGCCATGTCAGCCGCTCGACGCGTCGTGCGGTCTGCGGGGTACCGGTACCGGTACCGGTCGGCTCAGTACCTGTCGGTGGGGTCGTCCGGGTCAACCGGGATTTCCTGCGCGAGCAGGACGGGAAGAAGCGTGCAACGCCGGCGACCGTCGGCCTGGCGTACCGCGCCCCGCAACGCCGGGCCGCCCACCGACACCACCGACAGGTGCCGCTGTGCCCGGGTCAGCGCGGTGTAGATCAGCGGACGGGTCAGCATCCGGCCCGCCTCCGGCGGGAACACCGCCACCACGGCCGGCCACTCACTGCCCTGAGCGCGATGGACCGTGACCGCCCAGCCGTGCCGCAGATCTCCGAGCGCTCCGCCCGGGACCTCGACATCCCCGCCGGGAAAGGCCACCGTGAGCGCGCCTCGATCACCGACGCCGCGTACCACCCCGATCTCCCCGTTGGCGAACCCGTCGTCGAGATGGTTCGCGGTGGCAACCACCCGGTCGCCGATGTCAAACCCGCCCGATGCCCCCCCACCCGATGCCCCCCCACCGGGGTTGAGTACCTGCTTGAGCGCCTTGTTCAGCGCAGCCGTTCCGGCGGGTCCACCGTGGACGGGAGTCACGACCTGCACGTCCGCCACGGATATTCCCAGCGCCCGCGGGATGGAGTCGGTGACAAGCTGAACAACCCGGTGGGCCGCTTCCCCGGCACTGCGGGCGGGAACGACCACCACCTCGCGGTCCGGCCCGGACGGGGGAGGCGGGAGCTCACCTGCGCGGACCGCCATGGCGAGCGTCGCGATCCCACCGCCTTCGGACTGCCGGTAAAGTCGCCGCAGTTCGGTGACGGGCGCCACCTCGGCCGCGAGCAGGTCTGCGAGCACCCGGCCCGGACCGATGCTGGGCAGCTGGGCGGGGTCTCCGACGAGCAGCAGATGGGTACCGTCGGCGCACGCGTCGAACAGCGCGGCGGCGAGCTCGGCGTCGAGCATGGACGCCTCGTCGACGACGACGAGGTCAGCCTCGATGGGATTCTCCGCGTCACGCGCGAAGGCTCCGGACGTTCCCTGCGCCGCCAACAGCCGGTGCAAGGTGCTTGCCGGCCACTCGCACAACTCCTCCAGGCGTTTGGCGGCCCGGCCGGTCGGCGCCGCCAGGGCGATCCGTGCGCCGGCCGCGTGGGCGAGGCGCACGACCGCGGCAACCGTCCGGCTCTTGCCGGTCCCCGGTCCGCCGGTGAGCATGCTCACCCCGACGTCGAGCGCGGTGCGCGCCCCGTGCAGCTGGGTCTGGTCAAGGCCGGCCAGGATGGTGGCGAGATCGTCGGCGCCGCCGTCGCTGTCGTCGTCGTTGTCCGGATCCCCGACCTGATCCTCATGCTCATCCTCGACGTCTTCCTCCGCGAGGTCGTCGAACATGCCCGGATGGTCAACCGGCGCTGCGACGGCCACCGGTACCGGGATGGCCGACTGCGCTGACCGCGCTGACCGCGCTGACCGCGTGCTCCCGGGGCGCAGCGGCTCGGCGATGGCCAGCAGCCGGGCGACACCCTCGGCCACCGTCTGCTCGGCCACGGCGTACCGGTCGAGCGCGGCCAGCTCACCGTTTATGATCACACGGCCGTCCTCGATCGCGGTACGAAGCGCCGCGGCCGGGTCCGCGACACCGTCACGGGCCGCAGTCCGAACGAGCATGTCCAACGGCGCCGCGGTGTCGCCGAAGCGGGAGGCGGCCCGCCCGAGCAGGTAGGCGACCACCGCCGGGCCACGTCGGGGATCGTCACGCCCGGCGCCCGTCGCGCGGGCAAGCCGGTCGGCCTGGGTGAGTTCGGCCTCGCCGCCGGCGAGCAGCGCCCAGGGATCCGCGGTCAGCGCGTCGGCCACCCCCGGCCCGAGCTCGTCGACCAGCCTGCGCACCAGACGGACCGGCAGATCGGCCGCGACGAGCAACTCCGCCGCGCGATAGGCGCCGCCGGCAGCGGCGAAGGAGTCCACCAGGCGCCGGGCTCGGGCGGGGGTGACGCCCTGGATCGTTGCCAACCGGGTCGCGTCGACGTCCGCCGGGCCCCGGATCCCCGCCTCGGGCAGCCGGGCAGCGGTCGTACGGCCGAGCCCCGGCCACAGCCCCGCCGCGCAGAACGCGCTGAAGACGGTCACCGGGGCGACCGCCGGAACCTCACCCGGTGTCACACCGGGGGTCTGGTCAGTCAGGCTTGTCTCGGCTGCCATTGCGGAAGCCTACGGCGTGCTTAGTGGTCGGCGCCGGCAGACCCCGCGCAACTTCCAGCGCCGACCACTAAGATGCGTTCCTTGTGGATACCCGGTGACCACCGTCCTGCTCGTCCGTCACGGTCTCACCGCTGTGACGGGGACCGTTCTACTCGGCTGGACTCCAGGTGTCGGTCTTGACGACCGCGGTAAGGCACAGGCCGCGGCGCTGGCACAGCGTCTCGCCTCGATACCGCTCACCGCGATCGTCTCCAGCCCGTTGCAACGCTGCGAGGAAACAGCCCTGGCGATCGCGGAGCAACAGGGCGAACCGAAACCCGAACCGTGCGACGACGATCCCGTGGTCACCATCGACGACCGTCTCGGGGAGTGCCGATACGGCGACTGGACCGGTCAGGAAATGACGACGCTGACCAAGGACCCGTTGTGGCGGACCGTTCAGGAGCACCCGAGCGCGGTTGTCTTCCCCGGGTCCGAGGGAGAGGCCCTGCGTGACACCCAGCACCGCGCGGTCGCGGCGATTCGCGACTGGAACGCACGCCTCGGGCCGGACGCGGTCTGGCTCGCCTGCTCCCATGGCGATGTCATCAAGTCGATCGTCGCGGATGCCATGGGCATCCACCTGGATCTGTTTCAGCGCATCTCCGTGGATCCCTGTTCACTGACAGCCATCCGTTACACCGAACATCGGCCGTTCGTCATCAGAGTGAACGACCGTGGTGGTGCGGTCGCGGATCTGCTGCCAGCCCCGCGGACTCCCGGTGAGGCGCCGGAGGGTGACGCTGTCGTCGGCGGCGGTGATGGGCAAGGCGGTAATGCGCCGGGCGGTGCTGGACAGAGCCGCGCGCCCGGCGGAGAGCCACGGGACAGTCGTGAACATGGGCGGCGAGACTGAAGGACGTGAGCGAGTCTGTATCCAGCGTTGCGCCCGGCGGACGCCCGCCCCTCGAACCGCTTGACGCCGGCGGGCTCGACGCCGCCGGCGCTCTGAGGCTTCTGCGTGACGGTACGATAACCGTCACCGGACGCCTGGTTGACGCCAGTAACGCGACCTTGTACTGCGAGATCAGCCACGACGGCGACACCGGACGCTGCGTCTACAAGCCGGTCCGTGGCGAACGCGCGTTGTGGGACTTTCCGGACGGGACGCTCGCCGGCCGCGAACGTGCGGCCTATCTGCTCTCCGAGGCCACCGGCGCGGGGATCGTGCCGCCCACCGTGCTGCGGGACGGCCCGTTCGGCACGGGCATGGTCCAACTCTGGATCGACATCGACGAGACCGTCGACCTGGTCGCGCTGACCCGGTCCGACGACCCTCAGCTGCGGGCGATCGCACTGTTCGACGCCGTGGTCAACAATGCCGACCGCAAAGGCAGTCACCTACTACCCGGCCCGTCCGGGCGGATCTACGGTATTGACCACGGCGTGACTTTTCACGTCGAGGACAAACTGCGCACGCTGCTGTGGACGTGGCGGGGGCAGCGCCTGCGTGCCGACGAACTCGAGCTCCTGGTCTGCCTGCGGGAGGCCGTCGGAGGCCGGCTCGCAGCCGCCCTGACAGGTCTGCTCACCGACGCGGAGATCGCGAGCCTCCGCGCCCGGATCGACAGGTTGCTGACCGAACGCCGTTTCCCGGTTCCTTCCGGCGACTGGCCGCCCATCCCCTGGCCGCCGTTCTAGGAGTAGCTCTGACGGCAATTGAGTCTGTCTGACACGGACCCGGCTACGCTGACACGCATGCGATCCTGGCCGGCCTCCGCACGCTCGCACCTTCCCGGTCGAGGATTCCCACTCCGGGTTTTCGACACAGCCACCGGCTCGGTACGTCCGCTCGAGGCCGGACCGACGGTGCGCATGTACGTTTGTGGAATCACCCCGTACGATGCCACGCATCTGGGGCATGCATTCACCTACCTCACCTACGATCTACTCACGCGGGTTCTGCTGGATGCCGGCCATGAGGTCCACTATGTCCAGAACATCACCGACGTCGACGATCCGTTGTTCGAACGGGCCCGGCGCGACGGGCTGGACTGGCAGGACATCGCCCGTAGCCAGACCGATCTGTTCCGGGCGGACATGACCGCACTGCGCATCCTGCCGCCGACCGCATATGTGGGAGCGGTCGAGTCGATTCCGCTGGTCATCGAACTGATCGAAAAACTGCGCAGCCGTGAGGCCACCTACTGGGTGGACCGCGACCTCTACTTTCCGATCGAGGCGGCCCCCCGTTTCGGCGAAATCTCCCGTCTCAGCTATGACTCGATGGTCGAACGAGCCGCGGGCAACGGCGGCGACCCCGACCGTCCCGGCAAGAACAACCCGCTCGACCCCCTGTTGTGGCGCGCCGAGCGCCCCGGCGAGCCGGCATGGCCGTCGCCGTTCGGACCGGGCAGGCCGGGCTGGCACATCGAATGTGCCGCCATCGCCCTGACCTATCTGGGCGAGAGCATCGACGTCCAGGGCGGCGGTATGGACCTCGTGTTTCCCCACCACGAATGCGGCGTCGCCCATGCGGAGGTCGCGACCGGTGTCCAGCCGTTCGCACGTACCTGTGTGCACACCGCCTTGGTCGGTCTCGACGGCCACAAGATGTCGAAGTCGAGGGGAAACCTCGAGTTCGTGTCCCGCCTGCTGGCCCGCGGCGTGCCACCGGCGGCGATCCGGATCGCGCTACTGGACCACCATCATACGGTCGGGTGGGAATGGGCTCCCTCGGCCGTGGACGTCGCCCGCGAACGGCTGGCCCGATGGCAGGCGGCGGCCGGCCACGAGCGCGGTCCCGATGCCCGTCCGCTACTCGACCAGGTACGTCGGCGGCTGGCCGACGATCTCGACGCGCCGGGTGCCGTCGCCGCTGTCGACCGCTGGGCGAGCGCTGCACTCACGGCCGGAGGTGATGTCCCGGACGCCCCGGCTTTGGCGCGTGCAATCATCGACTCGTTACTAGGGGTGGACATTAAGCCGGTCGTGGCTGGAGGACTTTCAGGTTGATGGGTGCCGACTACCACCGAACCGACACCGGAACCGACACCGGAACCAACGCCGAACGGCCGAGGTTCGATGAGGTGGCGCGGGGTTATGATCCACGTCAGGTTGAGGAGTACCTGGCCACGCTGTGGCGGTACGCCAGTCAGGTGACGCAGCGGGCGGCCGCGGCCGAAGCGGCTCTGCAGGCCGATCGCCGCCGCCGCGACGACGCCGCGGCCCTGCCTGACCTGCTCGCCGCGCACGCAGGTGGCCGGATCGGCCTCATGCTGGCCATCGCCCAGCAGGAAGCCGATGAGATCATCACGGGCGCCCGCGCCATCGCGGAGCAGGCGTTGGAGGAGGCCATCGAGGACGCCGCCGCCAACCATCCGATCGTGCGCAAGGCCCGTGAGCAGGCGGACAAACTACTCCTCGACGCGGTCGAGGAGTCGCGACAGCGCGCCCAGCGGCGCTTCGGCGACATCGAGGCACAGATCGCGCGGGTGGCGGGAATCCTCGAGGGGTTACGCCACCAGCAGGGCGAGGTTCTCGGCGCATTGTTGCGGGTCCGCAGCCTGATGAGCTCCAGCGAGATCGACCGCGCGGTCACGGACCTGGCGCGCGCCGGCACCACGACCGGCACCGGGCATACGCAGACCTCCGAGCAGTCCGGGACGAGTGCGGTGCACGATGTGACCGGAGCCGACGATGTGACCGGAGCCGACCCTGGCTTTTTCACCCGGGCATCGGCGGCGACGGGTACCGCTCGACCAGGCTACGGCAGCGAGGAGGACATCATCGACGCCGAGGTCGTCGATGAGTAGTCACTGCCCCCGCCTACGCAGGTAGCGTTCGAACTCACGGGCGATCGCGTCCCCGCTGGCTTCTGGTAGTTCGGTCTCGGGTTCGCGTGACTCCAGCGCGCGCACGTACTCGGCAACCTCGCTGTCGCCCTCGGCGAGCTCATCCACCTGACGTTCCCAGGCCCGGGCCCGTTCGGCCAGGTCGCCCAGGGGGATCTCCATGTCCAGGAGGTCCTCGACCCGCCGTAGCAGTGCCAGCGTCGCCTTCGGGCACGGCGGGTTCGCCACGTAGTGGGGGACCGCGGCCCAGAACGACACCGACGCGAGCCCGGCCCGGGAACACGCCTCCGCGAACACCCCGACGATGCCGGTGGGACCCTCGTACTTCGACGGGTCCAGCCGCAGGCGGGCGGCCGTAGCCGGGTCCCCGGCGGTTCCACTGATCGGCACCGGGCGGGTATGCGGGGAATCGGCGAGCAACGCGCCGAGGCTGACCACCATGTCGCTGCCGAGCGCATGAACCGTCTCGATCAGCTCGTCGGTGAAGCCACGCCAGCGCATGTTCGGCTCAAGACCACGGATGAGGACCAGGTCGTTGTCGCCATGGTCGGGGCGGGCGACCGACAGCCGCGTCGTCGGCCATGCGATCTTGCGGGACGTGCCGTCGGTTCCACTGACCGTGGGCCGGTTGACCTGGAAATCGTAGTAGTCGTCCGGATCGATGGCACCGATCACCTTCGCGTCGAACGCCGACTCCAGATGCTCGACGGCCGCGGACGACGCGTCCGCGGCATCGTTCCAGCCCTCGAAGGCAGCCACTACGATCGGCGACCGTAGCTGACCGACGCCGGAGAACTCGATCACCTGCCACCTCCTGCCGCCCCGCGGCGGCCCACTGCCCCCGTGACAGTGCAACGGTACGTCCTACGTTGGTGCGTGCCGGTGGATCCCTGCGACCCGCTGTTCCAGAAGTACCCGGTTGCCGGGCCGATCTGACCTGATCTGGCGAGCAGCCGACCACAACTGCGCCGACCAGGAGGTGGGTAACCCGGGCAAACCCGATTATGACCATGAGTCGCCACCACGATCGGCACGGGCACTACCGGTACGCTTCCCAGGTGCGAGCAGACCTGCTTTCCGCCCTGGCCGAACGGGTACTGGTAGCCGACGGCGCCATGGGAACGATGCTCCAGGCCGCTGATCTGAGCCTCGACGACTTCCATGGCCACGAAGGCTGCAACGAGATTCTGAACGTGACGCGTCCAGACGTGGTGCGGGCAGTACACGACGCCTACTTCGCTGTCGGGTGTGACGCAGTCGAGACGAACACGTTCGGAGTCAACCTCGCCAATCTCGGAGAGTACGGCATCGCTGACCGTATCGGGGAACTGGCGCAGGCGGGTGCCCGGCTAGCCCGTGAAGCTGCCGACTTCTGGAGTACGACCGACCAGCCCCGCTTCGTCCTCGGTTCGGTGGGCCCTGGAACGAAGCTGCCCACCTTGGGACACATCGCCTATGCACCGCTGCGGGACGCCTACCAGCGGCAGGTCGCCGGGTTGCTCGCGGGGGGCGTCGACGCCGTCCTGGTGGAGACCGCCCAGGACCTTCTGCAGGCAAAGGCCGCGATCATCGGAGCGCGCCGCGCGATGGCCGCCGCTGATCGTCGGGTCGTCCTCATCGCGCAGGTCACCGTGGAGCTGACCGGGTCGATGCTTCTCGGCTCGGAGATCGCCGCCGCGCTCACCGCGCTCGAGCCGCTCGGCATCGACCTGATCGGCCTGAACTGCGCGACCGGACCCACCGAGATGAGCGAACACCTGCGTCACCTGGCCCAGCACGCCCGAATCGGGCTCTCGGTCATGCCGAACGCCGGTCTGCCCACGCTTGGCCGCGACGGCGCCACCTACCCGCTGACCCCGGCCGAACTCGCCGACGCGCTCGACACCTTCACCCGTGACTACGGCGCCGTACTTGTCGGCGGTTGCTGCGGGACCACCCCCGAGCACCTGCGTCAGGTCGTCGAGCGTGTCGCCGGACGGGCCGTCACGCCACGGCGGCCGGCCGTCGAGGCCGCGGCGGCCTCGCTCTACCAGGCCGTGCCGTTCCGGCAGGACAATTCGGTGCTGATGGTGGGCGAGCGGACCAACACCAACGGTTCCAGGGCTTTCCGCGATGCGCTGATCGACAGCCGCTGGGATGACGTCATCGAGATCGCCCGCGCCGCCACCCGTGAGGGCGCGCACATGATCGACGTCTGTGTGGACTACGTCGGCCGGGACGGCCGGGTCGACATGCGGGAGGTCGCCGGCCGCTACGCCACCGCGTCCACGTTGCCGGTGATGCTCGACTCCACCGAACCCCCGGTCATCGAGGCGGGGCTGGAATGCCTCGGCGGGCGCTGCGTGGTGAACTCGGTCAACTTCGAGGACGGCGACGGCCCCGGCTCCCGGATCGCCACCGTGATGCCGATCATCCACGAACACGGCGCAGCCGCCGTCGCACTCTGCATCGACGAAGAAGGCCAGGCCCGGACCGTCGAGTGGAAGGTGCGGGTCGCCCAACGGCTGATCTCCTACCTGACCGGGCAGTGGGGGATGCGCGAGTCCGACATCCTCATCGACGCCCTGACCTTCACCCTCGGTACCGGGCAGGAGGAGTCGCGGGGTGACGGAGCCGCCACCATCGAGGCGATCCGCGAGATCAAACGACGCCACCCCGACGTGCAGACCATCCTCGGGCTGTCCAACATCTCCTTCGGTCTGAAGCCGGCCGCCCGGGTGGTGCTCAACTCGGTGTTCCTGGCCGAGTGCGTGAAAGCCGGCCTGGACGCGGCGATCGTGCATGCCTCCAAGATCCTTCCGATGGCACGCATCCCGGATTCCCAGCGCGAGGTCGCCCTCGACCTGGTCTACGACCGGCGCCGGGACGGCTACGATCCGCTGATCCGGTTCCTGGACCTGTTCGAGGGTGTCGAGGCCCATGTCGGCGGGCCGACCCGGGCCGAGGAACTGGCCGCCCTGCCCCTCGACGAACGGCTCCAACGGCGGATCATCGACGGTGAACGGACCGGGCTGGAGACCGACCTCGATGAGGCGATGCGCTCCCGGGATCCGCTGGCGATCATCAATGACACCCTGCTCACCGGTATGAAGGTCGTCGGTGACCTGTTCGGCTCCGGGCAGATGCAGCTGCCCTTCGTCCTGGCATCGGCCGAGGTCATGAAGGCCGCCGTGGCCTATCTCGAGCCGCACATGGAGAAGTCCGACACCCGGGGCAAGGGCACCCTGGTCCTTGCGACGGTCAAGGGCGACGTCCACGACATCGGCAAGAACCTCGTTGACATCATCCTGTCCAACAACGGCTACACGGTCGTCAACCTCGGGATCAAACAGCCGATCACGACGATCCTGGACGCGGCGGCCGAGCATCACGCCGACGCGATCGGCATGTCCGGGCTGCTGGTGAAATCCACCGTGATCATGAAGGAGAACCTCGCGGAGATGAACACCCGCGGGGTGGCGGCCATCTGGCCGGTGCTGCTCGGCGGCGCCGCCCTCACCCGTGCCTACGTCGAAGGAGACCTGGCGCAGCTCTACGAGGGCGATGTCCGCTATGCGCGGGACGCCTTCGAGGGCCTGTCCCTCATGGACGCGGTCATGGCGGCCAAGCGGGGCGAGGCACCGCCGCTCGCCGACGACCCGCGCACGGCTGAACGCCGGGCCCGCCGGGAGCGCACCGAACGGATCAAGGCTGCCAGGGCCGCAGCTCGGGCTGACGAGCCCGTGGCCGAGCTGCCGCCGCGTTCGGACGTGGCGACCGGCAACCCCGTGCCGGTGCCACCGTTCTGGGGGGACCGGATCGTCAAGGGCATCCCGCTGGCCGACTACGCCTCCTTCCTCGACGAGCGGGCGACGTTCCTCGGCCAATGGGGGCTGCGCGGCACCCGTGGAGGCGAGGGTCCCTCCTACGAGGAGCTGGTGGAGACGCAGGGACGTCCCCGGCTGCGGATGTGGCTCGACCGCATCGTCTCCGAGCAGATGCTGGAAGCCGCCGTCGTGTACGGGTACTTCCCGTGTGTCAGCAAGGGTGAGGATCTGATCGTCCTGTCCGCCGACGGTGGTGAGCGGGCCCGCTTCAGCTTCCCGCGCCAGCGCCGGGACCGCCGGCTGTGCCTGGCCGACTTCTACCGGTCGGAGGAATCCGGCGAAGTGGACGTCGTCCCCTTTATGATCATCACCATGGGTCGACGGATCAGTGCGGTCACGGCCGAACTCTTCGCCGCCGACTCCTACCGGGAGTACCTGGAGCTGCACGGGCTGTCGGTCCAGCTCACCGAGGCGTTGACCGAGTACTGGCACAAGCGGGTCCGCTCCGAACTGCTGCTACCGGATGGCACGCCCGCCGGCGCCGCCGATGCCGACGATCTTACCGGGGTCTTCCGGCAGAACTACCGCGGATCCCGTTACTCCTTCGGCTACCCGGCCTGCCCCGACTTGGAGCAGCAGGTCGGGGTGTTCGAACTGCTCGATCCGGGACGGGTCGGTGTGGAGCTGTCCGAGGAGTTCCAGCTCGTGCCGGAACAGTCCACCTCGGCGATCATCGCGCACCATCCCGAGGCCAAGTACTTCGCCACCTGATAGGTCGCCACGCTCACCCGACCTGGTATTCAGGTCAGGTGAGCGTTGACGATGGTGTTGCGGACGATGGTGTTGCGGCCGTCCTGTTCGACATGGACGGTCTGCTGGTTGACACCGAACCGCTGTGGACGGTGGCAGAGCACGAACTGGCGGCAAGCCTCGGTGGCCGGTTCACCCCGGAGATCAAGACGGCGATGATCGGGCACGGGATCGACACGGCCCTGCCGCTCATGCTCTCGATGCTCGGGGTATCAACCGCCGACCCGGACGCGGCCGCCCGCTTCCTGGTCAAGCGGACCGCCGAGCTGTTCGGCGAACCCGGCCGGATCGTCCCGATGCCGGGTTCCATCGCACTGCTGGACGTGCTGGCTGCCGCGGGGATCCCGACCGCCCTGGTGTCGTCGTCGTTCCGGGTACTGATGGATCCCGTCCTCGCCGCGATCGGCCTCGACCGGTTCGCGGTGACGGTCGCCGGCGACGAGGTCAGCCTGCGTAAGCCGCATCCGGAGCCGTACCTGACAGCGGCGAGCCTCCTGGGCGTGGTGCCAGCTCGGTGTGTGGTCCTCGAGGACAGTGAGGCTGGCGCGCGCGCCGGCCTCGGCGCAGGCTGCGCGACGGTTCTGGTCCCGTCGTACCCGATGGCGGCACCGTCCGCGGCCACCGCTGGGGCGACCGTTGTGGCGAGCCTGCGCGAGGTCACCGTGCGGCTACTCGACGGGCTGGTGTCGCCATCCCGAGGCAGCGTGCGGTACCGGGACACCGACGACGTCGACAGGGTGTGATGCCCGATGGCGTGAGGCGGGCTCAGGTTGTCGCGATCGCCCGCAGGATGTCCATCCTCGCGGCCCGACGGGCCGGGAAGATGGCAGCCAGGACACCGAGCAGACCACCCACGATCACGACGAGGACGACCGTCCACAGCGGGTAGGCGAAGGTGTTGATGCCCTGTTCCTTGAGGGCGCGGGTCAACGCCCAGCCGAAGAAGCTGCCGACGACGACGCCGAGGAGCGCTCCGAAGACGGCGATCACCACTGCCTCCAGTCGCACCATCGTGCGCAGCTGACGCCTGCTCATACCGACCGCGCGCAACAGTCCGATCTCCCGGGTCCGTTCGATCACGGAGAGGGCCAACGTGTTGACGATCCCGAACAGCGCGATGACGACGGCCAGCACCAACAGGACGTAGACGATGCCCAGAAGCTGGTCGACCTGCTTCTCCTGCTGCCGGACGAACTCGGACTGGTCACGCACCGTCACGTTCGGGTATGCCTTGGCGACGGAATCGATCTCCTTCCGAACGTCGGCGATGTTCGCGTTCGACGCGATCCTGACCATGACGAAGATGTCGAGATCGGAGTTGTAATGCCGACTGAACTCACTCAGGGCGACGAGGTACTTGCCGGCTACCTGGCTTTTCTTGTACGTCCCGGCGAGGGTGAGGGTGGTCGGGCCATCCGGGAAAACCACCGGAACCGGCTGACCCACGACGAGCCCGTCGGCCGTCACCGTGTCGCTGTCCATGATGATCGTTCCGTTGCCGAGCTTGGCGATATCCCCGTTGACCTGTCGCAACGCGAGCAGCTGCGGCAGGGCAACCGGGTCACCCGCCAGGATGGTCCCTTTCTTCCCCTTGATCTGGGCCACATCCGACCGCAGGCCTGTGACGAGCTCGATGCCTGGTTTACCCCGCAGAGACTGGGCGATGTCGGGGCTGAATCCCTGACCGAAACCGGACCCGGCCAGGTAGAAATCCGCACCCAGGCTGTTGCTGACGGTCTCCTTGACGGAATCCTTGATGGACGCACCGAGCACCGCGAACGCACTGACCAGCGCCAGGCCGATCATCAACGCGGATGCCGTCGAAGCGCTCCGGCGTGGATTACGCATGGCGTTCTCGCGTCCGAGGCGGCCGGTGGCGCCGAACAGAACCGGCAGCGGACTGCCGATGAACCTGGTGATGGGCCGCGCAAGCAGCGGCGAGAGAGTCGCGATGCCGAGGAAGCACAGTCCGGCACCGATGCCGACCACCGCTGCCCCGGACTTCCCGGTGACGGCGGTCAGCCCGTAGACGAGGAGCAGCGCGCCGATACCGGCCAGGGCACCACCGGCAATGCCGCGGGAGCGCAGGGAACGCGCGGGTAGGACGAAGGATTCGCGCATCGCCGCCACCGGTGGTACCGACGCGGCTTTGCGCGCGGGGATGAAGGCGGCGACCGCCGTGACGACAACGCCGACGGCGTAGGCGACAATGATCGTTCGAGGTCGGACAACCAACCCTCCGCCGGGTAGTGACACCCCGATCGCCGCCACCGCGAGTCGCAGCAGGACGGCCAGAACCGGGCCGAACAGCAACCCGACCGTCGCGCCGACAAGGCTGACGACGCCCGCCTCAAGCTGGACCGAGAGCTGGACCTGGCGCCGGCTGGCGCCCAGCGCCCGCAGCAAGGCAAGTTCCCGGACCCGCTGGGCCACCAGCATCGTGAAGGTGTTGAAAATGATGAAGGCGCCCACGAAGACCGAGATCCCGGCGAATACCAGCAGGAACGTAGAAAAACCACCGATGGCCTTCTGGACCGCGTTCGCGTTCTCGTCGGCCAGCTGTTTACCCGTGATCGCCTCGACACCTGCGGGTAGCACCCCGGCGACCCGGTCGCGAAGTTCGGTCTGGGACAGTCCGTCGACGGCGGCGATTCTGATCGAGGTGAACTCGTCCGGGGCGAGCAGGACGCGCTGCGCGGTGGCCGTGTCGAAAGCGATCACGGTGGCACCCCCGACGCTGTCCTGTCCGGCCAGCCGGAACGTCCCGACCAGGGTGTAGACAGCGGGTGCGCCCTTGGTCAGCACGGTCACCCGGTCGCCGATCAGCAGACCCGCCTTGTCCGCACTGCTCTTGTCGATCACGAATTCCTGGCCGTGCGGTGCATGACCCGCGGCGATCTCGACCGCGGACACCGCGGTGCCACCGTCCCAGCTGGTGCCGAGCCCGGGCGCACCGCCGGTGTCGAGCACCTTGCCGGTGCGGGGGTTGACGAACACGGCTGTTCCATCGACATCACCGACGGCTGCCCGTACCCCGGGCACGCCCTTGACCACATCCAGCAGGGAGCTGGGAACAGGCCGGCTCGGGCTGTTCCCGGCAGAACTGTCGTCCACTGCGTTGATCGCACGAACCGCCACACTGACGTTCCTGGTGGCGTTGGCGAACAGCGTGTCGAACGTCTGGTTGAGGCTATCGGTGAGCACCAGCGTGCCGGTGACGAAACTGACCCCGGCCACGACCGCGAGAGCAGAAAGCAGCAGCCGGAGCTTGCGGGCCAGCAGATTCTTCAGGGTGGTGCGCAGCATCGGTCAGGCCCTGCCCGACGATCCGTGGCCGGCGGCTCCGTCGAGGGCCGCGCCTTCATCCTGCCAGGGTTGCCGGCCACCCCCGTCCGAACGGTCGCCGTCCACGGCGTCGGCCTCCTGCTGGAGCTGATCGAGGTGCTTCATCCGGTCGAGGACGCGTTCGGCGGTCGGGTTCGGCATCGCGTCGACGATCCTTCCGTCGACGAGGAAGACGACCTCATCGGAGAAGGACGCCGCGTTGGGATCGTGGGTGACCATCACGACGGTCTGGTCGAGCTCGCGAACGGAGCGTTGGAGAAACGACAGCACCTCGGCTCCGGACCTGGAGTCCAGGTTGCCGGTGGGCTCGTCGGCGAAGACGATGTCCGGCCGGGTCACCAATGCGCGGGCGCAGGCGACCCGCTGCTGCTGACCGCCGGAAAGCTCCGACGGGCGGTGGCTCAGGCGCGGTGCGAGCCCGACGGCGTCGACCACGTGCTGCATCCACTCGCGGTCAGGCTTGCGTCCGGCGATGTCGAGGGGAAGCGTGATGTTCTCGGCTGCGGTCAGCGTCGGCAACAGGTTGAACTGCTGGAACACGAAGCCGATGCGGTCGCGCCGAAGCTGGGTGAGCGCCTTGTCCGACAACTGCGACAGGTCCACGGCGCCGATGAAGACCTGGCCCCGGGTGACGGTATCAAGACCGGCCAGGCAATGCATCAACGTCGACTTTCCCGACCCGGACGGCCCCATGATCGCGGTGAACCGCCCGCGAGGGAAGGAAACGTCGATATCGCGCAGTGCGGTCACCGCGGTCGGCCCGGATCCATAGATCTTGACCAGGCCGGCAGCCCGCGCCGCGGCAATCACGTCCGACCCCGTACCGCCCGCGCTGTGCGTCGGATCCGAGGACTCCACCGACCCGGCGCAGGGATCAGCGCCGAAGCTCCGGCCCGCTCGGCTCATGGAAAAAGCTCCTTTCGAAAGGCACGGTCACCCCGTCGTCCCCGGTACTGTCCCACCCGCGACCGCCCGTCCCGTCGACCGCTCCAACGTTGCTCGATCAGAGGTCGATCCGAATACACCGCACATGTCAGAAGATTCTTCCGATCCGACCTGAGTTAAACCGAGTCAACCCATACCGACCCGCCGTTGTCACCCGGCTGTCATCCAGCTGCCTCACATACCGGCGGCGCGGGTTCGTCGGCCCCCGTATCGGCCCCCGCGTCGGCCCCCGTATCGGCATTGTCACCGGATGCGGGCAGCGGCGGCGGCGTGCCACCGAATGCCGGGCACCGTGCCTTGTGGTCACACCAGTCGCACAGCTTGCTCGGAGTCGCCCGCCAGTCACCCGTGCGACGGGCCCGGTTGATCGCGGACCACAACGCGTCGATCTTCCGTTCGGTCGCCCGCAGATCCGCCTCATCGGGTACGACCCGTAGCCAGCTGCGATCCCCGAGGTAGTAGAGCCGCAGTTCACGAGGGACCACGCCACGGATCCGCCAGACCAGGTAGGCGTAGAACTTCATCTGGAACAGCGCCGAGCCTTCGAACGCCGGTCCCGGAGCGCGCCCGGTCTTGTAGTCGACGACCCGCAGCGCCACGCCGTCGGGGGTCCTCGCCTCGTCGAGACGGTCGATGTACCCGCGCAGGCGTACCCCGGAGGCGAGCACGTGCTCGACGTAGAGCTCCCGGGCGGCCGGCGCGAGACGCGCCGGATCCTCCAGGCTGAAGTACCCGGCGAGCAGCACCCGGGCCGAATCCATCCATGCCGCCCGCTCGGTGTCGTCCGCGAACAACCCGCTGAGTTCCGGCTCCCGGGCGAGCAGATCACGCCAGGCCGGCTCCAGCAGCGCTTCGGCAGCGGCCGGCGTGCGTTCGGGAGGCGGATGGTCGAACAGCCGCTCCAGCACCGAGTGGACGACCGTTCCGCGCACCATGGCTGCATTCGGCGGTTCGGGCAGCCGGTCCACCACCCGGAACCGGTAGCGCAGCGGACAACTCATGAAGTCGCCCGCCCGCGACGGCGACAGCGAGCCGACGATGCGAATCTCGCCCGCCGGAGACGGGGCCTGCTCAGATGACGGGGCCTGCCCATCGGATGTGTCGACACCTACCACGGATGGCTTCATGGCTTGGGACCATAGGCGGCCGCTCCGACAATCCGGCCACAGCCTTGGAGCTCGGGGTCCCCGGATCGCGGCGGAGCCCCCACCCGACGCCAACCCGATCGAGCGCGATCGCCGGAGCCGCTATCCGGGGGAAGCCGTAGCATCGCAGACATGGCCGATCAGCCTGACCAGGTCCACCATGACAGCCCTCCCGTTGCGGGCAGCGGCGGTGAGCAGCCTCGTCGCGCGCCCGGCTTGCTGATCGGGCGGATCCGCGGGGTACCGGTGTACCTGTCTCCACTGGCGCTGGTGTTCGCCGTCATCATCTGCTGGCTGTTGATCGGCCCCAATCGCGACCGACTGCCCGATGTCGCCGACGATCGCCTATACCTGTTGGCCGCCATCACCGCGACCGGATTCGTCGCATCCCTGGTCGTCCACGAGCTTGGCCATTGCCTTGCCGCGCTCGGGTTCGGCCTCGGGGTACGGGCGGTGACCGTGCATGGATTCGCCGGGTTCACCGAGATCTCACCCGAACCGCAGACGCCGATTCGCGAATTCCTGGTGGCAGGCGCGGGCCCGGCCATGAACGGTCTGCTCGCGGGCCTGGGTTTCGCTGCGCTGACGGTGGTGGACAGCGGCACGCAGCCCGGTGTCGTGATCATCGACCTCACCGTCACGAATGTCGCGTTCTGCGTGTTGAATCTCGCGCCCGGGCTACCCCTGGACGGAGGCCGGCTGGTCGTGGCCGCGGTCTGGGGCATCACCAAGAACAAACTGCGGGGCATTCAGGTGGGCGCCTACGGCGGTTTCGTGGTCGCCGGCCTGCTGGCGCTGTGGAGTCTGTTCGCTCCCGGCAGTGACTTCGGCGGTGTCTACCTGCTCGGCATCAGTGCGTTCATCGGTATCGGGGCGTATCAACTGTTGCGCCAGGCCCAGCTCCGCATGCGCCTGCCAGGGGTGTCCGCCGGTCGACTCGCGCGCCGCACGCTACCGGTGGAGGGTGCCGTGCCGCTCGCGGCGGCGCTGGCGCAGGCGCGGAAACTCGGGGCGAGCGCGGTAGCCGTCGTCGACTCCGTCGGGGCACCCATAAAGATCATGAATGGCTCGGCCGTGGACGCCCTACCCGAACACCGCCGGCCGTGGATGACCGTGGATGAGGTCAGCCGCGGGCTCGAACCCGGCATGGTGCTGGCCGCCGAACTGGAAGGCGAAGATCTGTTGGCAGCCGTGCGCAGCACACCCGCGTCGGAGTATCTGGTGACGCAGGACGGACGCCCCGTCGGCGTCCTCGCCATGGTCGACCTGGTCGCCCGCATCGACCCGGCGAGCGCCGCCCGGTCGGCGGCCGGCAAGTGAACCGGCCGCCGACCGGCACCGCACACCGTCGCGGCGAATTCACCAAAGGTGATCGTGTCCAGCTGACCGACCCCAAGGGGCGACGCCACACCGTCCTGTTGGAGCCGGGCCGCCAGTTCCACACCCACGCCGGTGCGATCGGGCACGACGACCTGATCGGCCGCGAGGAGGGCGTGGTCGTGACAAGCACGGGTGGGACGCCATACCTGGCACTGCGCCCGTTGCTGAGCGACTTCGTTCTGGCGATGCCGCGCGGCGCGGCCGTGGTCTATCCCAAGGACGCCGCGCAGATCGTGGCCTATGCCGATCTCTTTCCCGGCGCGCGGGTGCTGGAGGCCGGCGTGGGTTCGGGAGCGCTGTCATGCTCGTTGCTGCGGGCTGTCGGCGACGCCGGACACCTGGTCTCCTACGAACGGCGGCCCGATTTCGCCGCAATCGCCCAGAAGAACATCGAGACCTTCTTCGGCGGGCCGCATCCCGCCCACACCCTGCGGGTGGGCGACCTGGCCGAGGCGACCGAACGTGACATGGACCGGGTGGTGCTGGACATGCTGGCCCCGTGGGAAGTGCTGGACGCGGTGAGCGCCGCGCTGGTGCCCGGCGGGGTCGTCTGCGCCTACGTGGCCACCACCACCCAGCTCGGGCGGGTGGTCGAGGCGCTGCGCGAGTACGGGACGTTCGCCGAACCGGCTGCGTGGGAGTCGATGATGCGCACGTGGCACGTGGACGGCCTGGCCGTACGCCCGGACCATCGGATGGTCGGTCACACCGGCTTCCTGGTGACGGCCCGACGGCTCGCGGACGGGGTCACCCCGCCACCGCGGCGGCGCCGGCCGGCCAAGGGCGCCCGTCCCGAACCGGGCGAGCAGGCGTCCCCGCCGCCCGCTTCCGTCGATTCCGTCGATGTCGGGTCCGTCGATGTCGTGCTGTCGGATTCCTGACAGGAGACGCGGGAGACCTCAGGCGCCCGGTCCGGCCTCCAGGGTGCCGTCGGGGCGCTGCACGTAGATGCAGGTACCCGGGCAGTCGTCCGCGGCCGCGACGACGTCGTCGACCAGCGGCAGCGGCACGGGCACCGATTCGCCGGTTTTCGTGCGCAACTGCCCGTCCGACCCCTTCACGTAGGCCAGACCGTCGACATCGAACTCGAAGACAGCCGGAGCAAGCTGGACGCACAGCCCGTCTCCGGTGCAGGCGTCCTGGTCGATGCGTACCCGCAACGTCGACGGCATCGCTGGTTCGGTGAGATTCGTGGGCGTTGCCACAGAGCTCCGATCTTCTGTCACCATGGCACCGTAACTCGCTGTTTACGGCAAAGCAGGCTCGTAGTCGTCAGACAGGCGTGCCAGCGGCGGTCACAACGGTAGTGTTGGGTGCGTCCCGGTCAGCACGGGGGAGGTGGAGGCGCGGTGTCCGGTCCCCGTTCGGGCTCTGGCTCCGGTGGGAGCTCGGGTCGTCCAGGTGATGGAGATTCACGAGCGTCGGCATACGAGAAGGAAGTGCACGAGCTCACAACTCAGGTCGCCTTCCTCGAGGAGGAGGTGGCCATGCTGCGACGGAGACTCAACGAATCCCCGCGGCAGGTCCGTGCCCTCGAGGAACGATTGGCTGAGACACAGGCGGATCTCGCCGGTGTCAGCGGGCAGAACGACAAGCTCGTGGCCACGCTACGCGAAGCTCGCGATCAGATCATCGCCCTGAAGGAGGAGGTCGACCGACTCGCCCAGCCACCCAGCGGTTATGGAATCTTCATCGGGTCGTACGACGACAGCACCGTCGACGTGTTCACCCAAGGCCGCAAGCTGCGGGTCACGGTGTCACCGAATGTCAGCGTCCTCGATCTGAGTCCCGGGCAGGAGGTCATGCTCAACGAGGCGCTCAACGTCGTCGACGCACGTGCGTTCGAACGCCACGGTGAGATCGTCCTGCTCAAGGAGATCCTGGAAAGCGGCGACCGAGCCCTGGTCATCGGCCACACCGATGAGGAGCGCGTGGTCATGCTCGCCCAGCCCCTGCTGGACGGGCGACTGCGGGCCGGTGACTCATTGCTGGTCGAGACCCGGTCTGGTTACGCCTTCGAGCGCATCCCCAAGTCCGAGGTAGAGGAGTTGGTGCTCGAGGAGGTTCCGGATATCGGCTACGAACAGATCGGTGGCCTCAAGGGTCAGATCGAGTCGATCCGCGACGCCGTCGAACTGCCGTTCCTCTACAAGGACCTCTTCCTCGAACACAAGTTGAAGCCGCCGAAGGGTGTCCTGCTCTACGGCCCGCCCGGGTGCGGCAAGACACTCATCGCCAAGGCGGTGGCCAACTCGCTCGCGAAGAAGGTCGAGGCCCTGACCGGCCAGGGCAGCGGGCGGGCGTTCTTCCTGAATATCAAGGGCCCGGAGCTGCTGAACAAGTACGTCGGCGAGACCGAACGGCAGATCCGGTTGGTGTTCCAGCGGGCGCGCGAGAAGGCGTCCGAGGGCATGCCAGTGATCGTTTTCTTCGACGAGATGGACTCGATCTTCCGGACCCGCGGGTCCGGGGTGTCCTCGGATGTCGAGAACACGATCGTTCCACAGCTGCTCAGCGAGATCGACGGCGTCGAACAGCTGGAAAACGTGATCGTGATCGGCGCGTCCAACCGCGAGGACATGATCGACCCGGCGATCCTGCGGCCGGGACGACTGGACGTGAAGATCAAGGTTGAACGTCCTGACGCCGAAGCGGCCAAGGACATCTTCGCCAAGTACGTGACGCCGGACCTCCCCTTGCATCCGGAGGATCTCGCCGAACACGGCAGCAGCCGGGAGGCGACCTGTCAGGGCATGATCCAACGGGTTGTCGAACGGATGTACGCCGAGACGGAGGAGAACCGCTTCCTCGAGGTCACCTACGCCAACGGCGACAAGGAGGTCCTGTACTTCAAGGACTTCAACTCCGGCGCGATGATCGAGAATATCGTCGCGCGGGCCAAGAAGATGGCGGTCAAGCAACTCATCGAGGGAGGCGTCAAGGGACTGCGCATGCAGCACCTGCTCAACGCCTGCATCGACGAGTTCAAGGAGAACGAGGACCTGCCCAACACGACCAACCCGGACGACTGGGCACGCATCTCGGGCAAGAAGGGCGAGCGGATCGTCTACATCCGCACGCTGATCACCGGCACCAAGGGCACCGAGGCGGGCCGATCCATCGACACGATCGCCAACACGGGCCAGTACCTGTAATCGCTTTCTGCTGTGGGAGTCCGGGCGCCGGCGCGCCTGGACTGTGCGCCGAAGGCGGGGAGGGCGGGGGATGTCCCTGCGCTCTCCCCGCCTTCGGCGTTCCCGTGTTCCGCCGGATCGCCGGATCGCAACGGCGCGTCTCCGGATCCGCGCATCGCACAAATCATGATCCTCATGCTGGCCGTTGATCAGCCATCAGACACGCCCTAGCCCGTGGACCAGCGCTGTTGGTGGTTTGTAGGGTGTTGGAAACGCGCCCGTCGGCCCGCCTTCGAGGATCTGCCGGGCCGTCGCGGGGCGTCACCCATCGGGTCCAGGTCTCGGCGCGGGCTCAAAGCACCTACGCTGAGGGTGTGAGCGTTCGCCGGATCATGGGAGCCGAGACCGAGTACGGCGTGTCGGTGCCCGGTCAGCCAACCACCAACCAGATGCTTGCCTCGTCGTTGGTGGTCAACTCCTACGCCAACCGACAGGCAACCGGCGGCAGCCGGGCTCGGTGGGACTTCGAAGAGGAGTCACCGCTGCGCGACGCGCGTGGCTTCGAGCTTCCGCGCGAACCCGTGGCCGATCCATCGGCACCCGCCAACGAGGACGACCTGGGGCTTGCCAACGTCATCCTCACCAACGGTGCGCGCCTCTACGTCGACCACGCCCATCCCGAGTACTCCACGCCCGAGGTGACCAACCCTCGCGACGCGGTGCTGTGGGACAAGGCCGGCGAACGGGTGATGGCCGAGGCGGCGCGGCGGGCGCTGTCCGTGCCGGGCACGATGCCCGTACACCTGTACAAGAACAACACGGACAACAAGGGTGTCTCCTACGGCTGCCACGAGAACTACCTCATGGCCCGTTCCACACCGTTCGGCAACATCGTCCGCCACCTCATCCCGTTCTTCGTCTCCAGGCAGGTCGTATGCGGCGCCGGGCGGGTCGGCATCGGGGTGGACGGCCGTGAGGCCGGTTTCCAGCTCAGCCAGCGGGCCGACTTCTTCGAGGTCGAGGTCGGGCTGGAGACAACCCTCAAACGTCCGATCATCAACACCCGGGACGAGCCGCACGCGGATCCGGAGAAGTACCGCCGCCTCCATGTGATCATCGGCGACGCGAACATGAGCGAGATCTCGACCTATCTCAAGATCGGGACCACCTCTCTCGTCCTCGCGATGATCGAGGACTCCTGGCTCGACGTCGACCTGACTGTCGACAACCCCGTGGCCGGTCTGCGTGCGGTCTCCCACGACCCGTCCCTGCGCCACCTGCTGACGCTCGGGAACGGCCGGAAGATGACCGCCGTCCAGCTGCAGATGGAGTATCTGGAGCAGGCCCGCAAGTACGTCGAGGACCGCTTCGGCACTGATCTGGACGCCCAGACCGCAGATGTGCTGGCGCGCTGGGAGTCGGTTCTGGTGCGCCTTGAGGATGACGCGATGAGCTGCTCCCGGGAGCTGGACTGGGTCGCCAAGCTCGCCATCCTGGAGGGCTACCGTGCCCGTGACGGCATCGGTTGGGACGCGCCCCGCCTCCAGCTGGTCGACCTGCAGTACTCCGACGTACGGCCCGACAAGGGCCTCTACAACCGCTTGGCGGCCCGCGGGCGGGTCGACCTGCTGCTCGACGAGGACGAGATCGTCCGTGCCATGACCGAGCCCCCGCACGACACCCGGGCGTTCTTCCGCGGCCGGTGCCTGGCGCTGTACCCCCAGCAGGTCGCCGCCGCGTCGTGGGACTCGGTCATCTTCGATGTCGGGCGTGACTCACTGCAGCGGGTGCCCACCTTGGAGCCGCTGCGGGGAACCCGAGCACATGTCGGTGAGCTGCTGGCACGCTGCCCGACCGCCCTGGACCTCGTGGACGCGCTCGCCAAGGGCTGACCCGGCAGACAACGCGGCGCCCCACGCCCCGCGACGGATACACCTCTGCGCACCCCCGGCCGGGGGGATTCCGCCGGTGCAGGATGCGGGCGGTGACCAGGGGCGGGTTGCGCCGTGGGCGGACGTCGCGACGGGCGGCCCGGATCGTGATGAAGTGGTGCTCTCACGCGGCCCCGCACTGTCGCCACCGCCACCGCCAGCACCACCGCCACCAGCACCAGCGCCATGGTGAGGTCGGCGGTGAGCGGTGAGCGGTTCGGCATGTCGGAGCCCGGGGATAGTGTCGCTCCATCACGATCGAAGGAGGGTCTCATGGCTACCAAGGACACTGGCGGGGGTCAGCAGCGCTCGGGACGTCGGACGGACCAGACCGAGGAGGTCGAGGTCGAGGAGTCCAGCGCCAGCGACCTCAAGGAAAGGCACGAGAAGCTGTCCGAGGACGTCGATTCCCTTCTCGACGAGATCGACGACGTCCTCGAGGAGAACGCCGAGGAGTTCGTAAAGGGCTACGTACAAAAAGGGGGGGAGTAGGCAGCTCTTGTTGAATGATCGGTAACCTCACCGACGACCAGCAGGTAGGCCGAAGGGATGTGCGATCATGCTTCTTCCCGCACGCCCGGAGGCCCCAGGCAGGCTGGTACTGGCCCGAGCAATCGACTATCTGAAGGGGGATTTGTGGCTGATCCAGCGGGAGTCGCGGGGCGTCTACCGTCTGTGTTCATGACACCGGGAACGTCGTCGTTCACCGAGTTCCTGGCCACGGCCGCACCCGATCTGCTACCGGGCGCACGCGAGCGGCTGCCGGTCGCCGTCACCGAGGTGGCCCACGGCACGACGATCGTGGCGGTGGCGTTTCCCGGCGGCGTGATCATGGCCGGTGACCGCCGCGCGACCATGGGTAACGTGATCGCGCAGCGTGACGTCGAGAAGGTGTTCCACGCCGACGAGTACTCCTGCGTCGGGTACGCGGGCACGGCCGGGATCGGCGCGGACCTCGTCCGCCTGTACCAGGTCGAGCTCGAGCACTACGAGAAGATCGAGGGTTCCACCCTCAGCCTGGACGCCAAGGCCAACCGGCTGTCATTTATGATCAAAAACAATCTCGGGATGGCTCTGCAGGGGCTCGCGGTCGTCCCGCTGTATGCGGGCTTCGACCTCGACGCCGGCAAGGGGCGGATCTTCTCCTACGACATCACCGGTTCCAGGGCCGAGGACAACTCCTTCCAGGCCATCGGTTCCGGCTCGGTCTTCGCCCGCGGCGCGCTCAAAAAACTCGTCCGGGCCGACCTGACCTCGGATGAGGCCGCGCGGGTATGCATCGAGGCGCTCTACGACGCCGCCGACGACGACTCCGCGACCGGCGGCCCTGACCTCATCCGCCGGCTCTACCCGGTGGTCGCCTCGGTGACCGCAGACGGCTTCCGCCGCTTCACCCAGGACGAGGTGGGCGCTGTCGTCGAGGCCGTCGTCGCCGACCGCATGACGAACCCGGGAGGCTGACATGACCATGCCCTTCGGCTATGCCAGCCCGGAACAGCTTGTCCGGGACAAGTCCGAGTACGCCCGCAAGGGCATCGCCCGCGGCCGTAGTGTCGTGGTGCTGACCTATACCGACGGTATCCTGTTCGTAGCCGAGAATCCCTCGTCGACTCTCCACAAGATCAGTGAGATCTACGATCGGATCGCGTTCGCCGCGGTCGGCAAGTACAACGAGTTCGAGAACCTGCGGACCGCGGGTGTGCGCATGATGGACGTCCGCGGCTACATGTACGACCGCCGTGACGTGACCGGGCGGGCGCTTGCCAACTGGTACGCCCAGACACTGGGCACCTTGTTCACTGACAGCATCAAACCGTACGAGGTGGAGATCGTCGTCGCGGAGGTCGGCGCGGCGGCCGGCAACGATCAGATCTATCGGCTCACCTACGACGGGTCGATCGCGGACGAACGTGGGTTCGTGGCCATCGGCGGACAGTCCGAACAGGTCAGTGCCTCGTTGAAGGAACACCACACCGACGGGCAGCCGCTCGCCACCGCACTGCGGGTGGCCGCGAATGCGCTACGGGCCGGCACGCCCGCGGGTGGTAACGGCGACCGCACCCTGTCGTCGGCGAACCTTGAGGTGGCCATGCTCGACCGCACCCGCACCCGCCGGCTGTTCAAGCGCATCTCCGGCGCGCAACTCGACGTCCTGCTCGCCGAAACCGCAGATCAGAACGACCAGTAAAGACGATCATCAAACGCGTGCCGCAGGCCGAACCGATATCGGATGACGTGTATCGGTTCGGCCGGGAACGAGCGCAGCGGATCTGAACCGGGTTCTCAGGTCGGGGCCACCTGGCTACGCAGCCAGTTCAGCGTCCTGCTCCACGCGTCCTGCGCCGCCTCGGGTCGGTGGACCGCAGCCCGGTCGTGGCTGTGGAAGGCGTGCCCGGCGTCAGGGTAGCTGATCAGTTCGGTCGGTACCGCCGCCGTCGTGGCCGCCGCCCGCAATGCCTCGATCTCCGCCCGGCTGATCAACGCATCGTCGTCGCCGTAGAGGCCGAGCCAGGGCGTACGCAACGAGGGGGCGCTCTCCAGCAAGGGTGCAACGCCGTCCCAGTACGGCGTACTCACACCGCCGCCGTAGAACGACACGGCCGCGCCCATGGCGTGCCGGGTGGCGGTGAACAGTGCCACCGTCCCACCCATACAGAAGCCGATCACCGCTGTCCGCTCGGGGCCGAAGCCGTTGTCCGCGAGATGGGCCAGGCACGCGTCGGTATCCGCCACGATGCCCGGACCGCTCAGGGTGCCCATCTGCGTGACCGCGCTGGGCCAGCCACCTGTCGGGTCGACCTCGGCGATGCCATCCCGGTGGTAGAGATGCGGCGCGACGGCGAGCCAGCCGGCCTGCGCCAGCAGCTCGCAGACCGAGGTGAGGTAGGGCGTGATGCCCCGGGCGTCGTGCACGACGATGACGCCGCCGTACGGCGGGTCGTCCGCGGCCGGCGCGACCACGGTCGCCGTGACGACGCCACTCACCGTCGTCACGGTCCGCAGCTGGCCGATGTTCGACTGGTTGCTTTCCAACGTCATGTCCGCCATCCTGCCCGCGGCCGGCCCACTCGAACATACCGGACAGCGGATCATCCTGCGGGCGGCTGGACTGCGGCTGGGCTGCGGTCCGCGCTCCCGGCTCATACCGCCGCCACTACGACGAACGTGCAGGTGCGGGCATCCGGCCACACCGTGGCGCGCCCGAAGCATAGGGTCGTCGGTGTGGATCGTCGCATCTTCGGCCTCGAGAACGAGTACGGCGTCACCTGTGTCTTTCGTGGGCAGCGCAGGCTGTCACCGGATGAGGTGGCGCGGTACCTGTTCCGACGTGTCGTGTCCTGGGGTCGCAGCAGCAACGTCTTCCTGAAGAACGGCGCCCGGCTCTATCTCGACGTCGGCAGCCATCCCGAGTACGCCACGCCCGAGTGCGACTCCGTTCCCGATCTCGTCACCCATGACAAGGCCGGCGAGCGCATCCTGGAGGGGCTGCTGGTCGAGGCGGAACGACGACTGCGCGAGGAGGGTATCGCCGGGGACATCCACCTGTTCAAGAACAACACCGACTCGGCCGGGAACAGCTACGGTTGTCATGAGAACTACCTCGTGGGCCGGCACGGCGAGTTCAGCCGGCTCGCGGACGTTCTGGTGCCGTTCCTGGTGAGCCGACAGGTCCTGTGCGGGGCGGGCAAGGTGCTCCAGACCCCTCGTGGCGCGGTCTACTGCATCTCACAGCGCGCGGAACACATCTGGGAGTCGGTGTCGTCGGCGACGACCCGGTCCCGTCCGATCATCAACACCCGGGACGAACCGCATGCGGACGCCGAGCGGTTCCGGCGGCTACATGTGATCGTCGGCGACTCCAACATGAGCGAGACCACCACCTTGCTCAAGCTCGGCTCGACCGACCTCGTCCTGCGCATGATCGAGGCTGGCGTGGTGCTGCGGGACATGTCCCTGGAAAACCCGATCCGGGCGATCCGGGAGGTCAGCCACGACATGACCTGCCAACGTAAGATCAAACTGGCCAACGGTCGTGAGGCCAGCGCCCTGGAGATCCAGCGTGAGTACTTCAGCAAGGCGGTCGAGTTCGTCGAACGCCGCGGCGGGGACGCGGTCGCCAAACGTGTTCTGGACCTGTGGGGTCGGACCCTCCTCGCGATCGAGACCGACGACCTGGAGCTGGTCGCCCGCGAGATCGACTGGGTGACGAAGTACGTGCTGATCGACCGGTTCCGGCATCGGCACGGTCTGTCCCTGGCCTCGCCGCGGATCGCCGAGCTGGACCTGAAGTACCACGACATCCATCGCCAACGCGGCCTGTACTACCGGATGGAGCGGGCCGGGCTGGTGGAGCGGGTCAGTCGTGACCTTGACATCTTCGAGGCGAAGTCCATCCCGCCGCAGACCACCCGGGCGCGGCTGCGTGGTGAGTTCATCAAGCGGGCTCAGGAGAAACGGCGTGACTTCACGGTCGACTGGGTGCATCTCAAGCTCAACGACCAGGCCCAGCGCACAGTGCTGTGCAAGGATCCCTTCCGTTCCGTCGACGACCGAGTCGACAAGCTCATCGCCAGTATGTGAGGACCACCCACCTGTGACCGACCTTCGCCGCCCCGCCCGGGGCGTCTGTCTCTCCACTTCGCAGGCCGCCGGCCGCGCGAGAAAAACGATCATTGCGCCCGCAGCGGTCAGATATCTGTCCGCTGCGCTGTCCGCGGTCCTGCTGGCCGGCGCACTCGCCGCCTGCAGCACCTCGACCGCGCCGGACGGGACCAAAGCCGCGCCCGTACGGGTGGCAGATGCCCTCGGCGCCGGCAGCGCGGGCTTGGCCGCGGTCACCGGCGCGACCGATCTCAAGGCCAAACCGACGATCGCGGCCGGCGCCGGCACGCCTGGGAGCACGCTGGTCACCAGAGACCTCGTGGTCGGTACAGGAGCGGCCGCCTCCGCGCAGAGCACCGTGTCAGTGCAGTACGTGGGCGCGTTGTGGACCACCGGCGAGGAATTCGACTCCAGCTGGAAGCGCGGACAGGCCGTGGACTTCCCGCTGAGCGGTGTCATCCCAGGTTTCCAACAGGGCATCGTCGGCATGAAGATCGGTGGCCGTCGGGAGATCGTGATCCCGCCCAACCTCGGTTACGGCGCGAGCGCACAGGGACCGATCCCCGGTGGTTCGACCCTCGTCTTCGTCGTCGATCTCGTCGGGCTGCCGGCGACACAGGCGACGGATCGCTGACACCGCGCGAGCCGCTCCTGGAGATCCAATGGACATAGCCTAGCCTCGTACGGTGTCCCGTCGGCGGTTGGAACGGCTGCTGAACCTGACGATGTGCCTGATGGCAACATCGCGGTTTCTCACCGTTGCTGAAATCGGCGAGCTCGTAGACGGTTTCGCCCCGGGCGAGACCGCGGACGAGCAGGAGGCATTCCGCCGGATGTTCGAACGGGACAAGCAGTACCTGCGCGACATCGGCATCCCCTTGGAGACCGGAACGAACTCGTTCTTCAGCGACGATGTCGGATACCGCATCCGACGCAGCGACTACGCACTGCCGGAGATCTCCCTCGACCCGGATGAGGCGGCCGCTCTCGGACTCGCCGCCCGGCTGTGGTCGAGCACGTCGCTTGCGGCCGCGAGCGCGAGCGCCCTGCTCAAACTCGCGGCCGGGGGTACCCGTACGCTTCCCGGCCCGGATGGTCTGGAACCCCGCGTCGGCACGACCGAACCGGCGTTCGCGCCATGCCTGGCAGCGGTCCAGGCCGGGCAGGCGATCTGCTTTCCCTACCGCAAGCCGGCGGAGACCGGATCGAGCGAGCGCCGGGTCGAGCCGTGGGGAGTGGTGTCCTGGCGGGGACGCTGGTATCTGGCCGGGCATGACCGGGATCGCGCCGCGGCCCGGGTGTTCCGGCTGTCCAGGGTGACCGGCACGGTGCGCCCGGTCGGGCCGCCCGGGGTGGTTCGGATGCCCGACACCATCGACCTACGGACGCTGGTGTCGGCGTCCGCGCCACCGGAGCGCATCCGCACCGCCGTGCTGAAGATACGGCCGGGGACCGGTCACGCGTTGCGCCGGCACGCCCGCGCGGTGTCGGTGCCGGCCGGGTTGATGCCGGCCGGCATGAACCCGGCCGGCACGAACCCGGATACGTCCGAGGTGGACACAGTCGGGAGGGATGCGGACACCGACGGGATGGACATCATGGAGATCGACTACTCCGACACCGAGCGCCTGGCCCGCTGGGTGGTGGGATATGGCGATGACGTGCTGGTGGTTGGACCGCGACAGCTGCGCGACGAGGTGGTGCGCCGGTTGGCCGACGCGGCCCGGATCCACGCCGTACCGGGGGGTCGTAGCCCCCGGCCGGGGGCTACGACGACAGGGACAGGGATCACGGCGACAGCGGCGGGAACACCGTGAACCCGTCCACGGCATCCTCGACCGATCGGCTGAGCCGCCTGCTCGCTCTGGTGCCATGGCTGCGGGCGCACCCGGGTGTCAGCCTCGACGATGCCGCCGTGACCTTCGGGATCACTGTGCGACAGCTTCGGGACGATCTCGATCTGCTGTTCGTCTGCGGCTTGCCCGGCGGTGCGCCCGGTGACCTCATCGACCTGAGCTACTCGGCTGATCAGGTCACCGTGCTCGACCCGCAGACCCTTGACCGGCCGCTGCGGCTGTCGGCGGACGAAGCCATGGCGCTGGTCGTCGCGGCCCGCACACTCGCCGACGTTCCCGGGCTGGCCGCACACGACGCCCTCGACCGTGCGGTGGCGAAACTGGAGAAAGCGGTCGGCGCCCTGCCCTCGGACCGGGTCCGGGTCGAGCTCGACGCCCAGGACGAGGTCCTACGCGTCGTCCAGGACGCCGTCACCCGCAAGCGGCGGCTGCACCTTCGGTACCTGGTCTGGTCCCGTGACGAAATGACCGAGCGTGATGTCGATCCGATGCGGGTCCTGGCTCGTGACGGCCGCTGGTATCTGGAGGGCTGGTGTCATCGGTCGAAAGCAGTCCGGATGTTCCGACTCGACCGGATAGACGGTTCCCACGGGGTCACTGTTCTGGATCTCCCGGCCGCGCCCCCGCCAGAGGCGACATCGCGCGAGAACGCCGAGAGCCTTTACCAACCCGGGCCGTACGACCGTCGGGCCGTGCTCAGGTTGCATCCGGGGGCCCGGTGGGTCGCCGACTACTACCCGGTCGAGTCCCAGCGGGAGCTTGACGCCGGGTACCTGCTGGTTGAGCTGCGGGTGTCGGAGACCGGCTGGCTGCGCAGACTGGTACTGGGTCTCGGCGACCAGGCGCAGCTGGTGGAACCGGCGGAACTGGCGGCCGAGGTCCACGATGTCGCCGTCCGGGCACTGGCGGCCTACGGCATTCGACCCCGACCGACAGCGGAGTAGGTTGATCTGGTGCGCTGGCTGCTCATCGACTCTGGTCTCATTCTGTTGACGTTTGTTGCGCTCGGCGCGTTGGCATACCGCGTGTTCGGTCGGGTGCGCCTGGTCAACGCCGAGGTCGCCACGCTGCAGAATCGCCTGTCGGGCCTCTCGGACGAGACAGCGACATTGGCTGCGCGGCTCGACTCCGCCGAGGTCACCGCGAAACTCAGCAAGCGGGCGTCGGCCTGACCGGCCGGCCATCCGGGCTGGTCAGGCATGCCTGGTCAGGCATGGCCGACCAGCCTGACCAGCCATGCCGAGCGGGCCGGTTACCAGCCGACAGATCCTGGTTATGAGCCCGTCATGTGCGCAACATCGGGCCGTTGTCTGACGAGGCCAGGCTAACCGACGTAGCATCAAGTCGACGTAGCATCAAGCGCGCCGGTCGTCGGGACCGGACATCGAAGCGAAGGACACATGCCATGCCCAATCTCGGTACCCCCGAGCTTCTGATCATCGCGTTTGTCGTCATCCTGCTGTTCGGAACCAAGAAGCTGCCCGACGCGGCCCGCTCCGTCGGACGCTCCTTGCGCATCTTCAAGGCCGAGACCAAGGGTCTGAGCCAGGACGACCAGAGCCCCACCGCCGCCGCGCAGGCCGAGCCGGCGCCGGCACCGGCGCCTGCGCCACGCCCGATCGAGTCCGGCCAGGCCGGTGTGGCGCCCAAGCCGGCCCAGCAGTCGGCAGCAGGTGTCGCCTCGTCGGTCAACGGCCATGCCGTCACGGCGGGCGACGTCTCCCAGCACTGACACATCCACCGACCTCTCGTCCAGGAGCAGGAGTCGCCGCCCGTGCCCCGGTTGCCCACACCGCGGCGGATGGTACAGGCGGTGCAGTTCCGCCGTACCAGGACCGTCGAAGACAGCCGGATGTCGCTTACCGAGCACCTTCGGGAGTTGCGCGACCGGCTGGCGAAGGCACTGATCGCGCTCACCATCGCCACAGTCGTCTGCTTCATCTTCGAGCCGCACATCTTCAACATCCTGAAGGAGCCGTACTGCGCGTTGCCGGCGAAGTCCCGCGCCGGCGGCGGAGAGTGCCAGTTGTTCTTCTTCGGCATCCTCGACGCCTTCATGATCCGGTTGAAGATCGCGATGATCGCCGGGGCCGTGCTCTCGGCCCCGATCTGGCTCTACCAGCTGTGGTCGTTCATCACGCCCGGCCTGCACCGAAACGAGCGGCGCTGGTCGCTGGCATTCGTCGGCTGTTCCCTGGCGCTGTTCACGTTCGGCGGCTATCTCGCCTACCTGACGCTGAGCAAGGGCCTGCAGCTCCTGCTCGGGTTCGGCGGCGACGGCCTGGTCAGCCTGCTTGACGTCAACAAATACCTCAGCTACGTCATCGCCATGCTGGTCGTCTTCGGACTGTCGTTCGAGGTGCCGCTCCTGGTCGGGATGCTGAATCTCGCCGGTGTGGTCGGTACGGACAAGCTGCGCTCGTGGCGGCGTGCCGAAATCTTCCTCGTATTCGTGTTCGCCGCCGTGGTCACGCCGAGCCAGGACCCGTTCACGATGGTTGCTCTCGGCCTGCCGATGTGTCTGTTGTACGAGGTCGTGCTCATCATCGGTTGGCTCAATGACCGACGTAAGGCCCGCCGTGGCGACGCCTCTCCGTATGCCGACCTTGATGACGACGAGACGTCACCGCTCGACCTCGATGACCTGCCGCCGTCGGATGACCGATTGCTGCCGGTCGAGCGCTCCAGCATCGGTGATCCGGTGGGAACGGGCGTGGGTGCCGGCGGGGTGCCGTCGAACGCGGCCTACCTTGACGTCACCTGATCGTTGACACCGGCGACCGATCCGGGCACACCCTGCGACCGGGCCGGGTGGACCGCCGGAGAACGCCACACCTCCGGAGAACGCCGCGCCGGCGGGGTCCCGTACGCTGACGACGTGTCCACCGCGCCCGCGGGCTCCTCAGGCCCCGAGGCCTTGCCGCAGGCCATGCCCAGCGCCTTGGCCGACTTTGTGGGCGGATACCCGTTCGGCCTCGACCCTTTTCAGCGTGAAGCCTGCGGAGCCCTCGAAGCAGGCGAGGGCGTCCTGGTCGCGGCTCCCACCGGTGCCGGTAAGACGATCGTCGGTGAGTTCGCGGCCCACCTCGCGCTCGCTCGGGGCCAACGCTGCTTCTACACCACGCCGATCAAGGCATTGTCGAACCAGAAGTACACCGACTTCGTCGCCCGCCACGGAAGCGACGCAGTCGGCCTCCTGACCGGCGACACCTCCCGCAATCCGGATGCACCGGTGGTCGTCATGACCACCGAGGTCCTACGGAACATGCTCTATGCCGAGCCGACCGGCCGTGACCGGCTCGGCCGACTCGCCTTCGTCGTGATGGACGAGGTCCACTACCTCGCCGACCGCCAGCGGGGGGCCGTCTGGGAAGAAGTGATCATTCATCTTCCCCAGCAGGTCCAGCTGGTGTCGTTGTCGGCGACGGTGAGCAACGCCGAGGAGTTCGCCGACTGGCTGGTGACCGTGCGCGGGCACACCCGGGTCGTGGTCAGCGAACACCGTCCGGTACCCCTGTGGCAGCACGTCCTGGCCGAGCAGGAGATGCACGACCTGTTCGTCAACGGTGGTCCGCTGTCCGTGGACGACGTCCTGCGCGCACGCGATGACGCGCGGGAGGAGGTACGGGACGAGACCCGGGCCGGTGAGACGGGCGGGCCGTCGAGGGCACCTGCGACCCGATGGCGGATCAACCCGGAGCTGGTGCGCCTGGCCCGGGAGGAGGGCCGCCGCCCCGACGTACCACGCGGCCGGCCCGGCGGCGGCCCGGGTCGCGGCGGAGCGGGCACGCCATCTCGCCGCCGCGTCTGGGCTCCGAGCCGGCCTGAGGTCATCAAGCACCTTGACCGGTCCGGGCTGCTCCCGGCGATCACCTTCGTGTTCAGTCGGGCGGGCTGCGATGCCGCGGTCGCCGCCTGCGTGCGCGCCGGCCTGACGCTGACGACCCTGGATGAGCGGGACACCATCCGCCAGCAGGTGCGGTCACGTACGGCGAGCATCCCCGCAGATGATCTGCGTATTCTCGGCTACTGGGAGTGGCTGGAGGGCCTGGAACGCGGGATCGCCGCGCACCACGCTGGGATGCTGCCCACCTTCAAGGAAGTCGTCGAGGAACTGTTCGTCCGCGGCCTGGTACGCGCCGTGTTCGCCACCGAGACCCTCGCGCTCGGCATCAACATGCCGGCGCGCACGGTCGTCCTGGAACGTCTCAGCAAGTTCAACGGCGAGACCCGCGCCGATATCACCCCTGGGGAGTACACCCAGCTCACCGGGCGGGCCGGTCGCCGGGGGATCGATGTCGAGGGACATGCGGTCGTGCTGTGGCAGCCCGGTTTCGACCCGGTCGCCCTGGCCGGGCTGGCGTCGACGCGTACATATCCACTGCGGTCGTCGTTTCGCCCGTCGTACAACATGGCGGTCAATCTCGTCGGGCGGCTCGGACGGACCGAGGCCCGCAGCGTTCTTGAGTCGTCCTTTGCGCAGTTCCAGGCCGACCGCGCGGTCGTCGGTCTGGCCCGTCAGGTCCGCCGCAACGACGGCGCGCTCGACGAGCTGGCCGCCAGCATGACCTGTCCGCAGGGTTCGGTGGAGCGATACGCGGCTCTGCGTGAGGCGATCAAAGCCCGTGAGGCGTCGCTGTCACGAGAGGGCAGTGCCCGCCGTCGTGCCGAGGCGGTCGAGTCACTGAACCGGCTGCGTGTCGGCGATGTCGTGCGTGTCCCGGCGGGCCGGCGCAGCGGGCTGGCGGTCGTGCTCGACCCGGGGGTCGAGGGCGCAAACGGCGACCCCCGCCCGGTTGTCCTCACGGTCGACCGGCAGGTCCGCCGGCTGTCGCTGCTCGACTTTCCCACGGCGGTGGAGGCGCTGGGGCGGGTGCGGGTCCCCAAGACGTTCAATCCGCGCTCGCCGCAGTCCCGACGTGACCTCGCCTCGTCCCTGCACAACGTCGAGATCCCACCTGAGGCGGGACGCCGCGCGCGGACCCGGGCGGCGGCCGCTGACGACGCGGATCTCGCCCGGCTGCGCCGTGAGCTGCGGGTCCATCCGGTGCACGGTTGCCCGGACAGGGAAGCGCACCTGCGTGTAATCGAACGCCACGTAAAGCTCCGCCGGGAGACAGACGCCCTACAGCGGCGGATCTCCGGCCGCACCAACACCGTCGCGAAGATCTTCGACCGGGTGTGTGCCTCCCTGGAGGCCCTGGACTACCTGCGCGGCGACGCCGTGACCGGCACCGGGCGCATCCTCGGCCGTATCTACACCGATCAGGACCTGCTGGTCGCGGAATGCCTGCATGCCGGTGTCTGGGACGACCTGTCGCCCGCAGCGCTCGCCGCGGCCGTCTCAACCCTGGTCTACGAACCTCGCGGCGAGGATGCGGCCACGCCGAAGATCCCCGGTGATCCGGCGCTGCGGGAGGCGCTGGCCGCGACGACCCGCCTCGCCGGCCGGCTACGTGATGTCGAGGCCGAGCACCAGCTCGACTTTCTGCGCCTGCCCGAGCCCGGATTCGTCTGGGTCGCGTTCGGCTGGGCGTCCGGACTGTCGCTGGCGAAGGTTCTCACCGAGTCCGGACTGGAGGTCACCGCCGGGGACTTCGTCCGCTGGATGCGCCAGCTCATCGACCTGCTCGACCAGATCGCCCAGGTGGCGCCGGAGGATTCGCACGTACGGCACACCGCGCACGGCGCGCTCGACGCCGTCCGCCGCGGGGTTGTCGCCTACTCCATGACCCTGTGACGCCACGACTGTTGGCGACGGCGGAATCCCCGAATGTCTATGCGAACAGGTGTACGAAGGTTGGCTCCACGCTGACCTCGCAACGCAAGCTGTTGGCGATGTAGCACTCGCGGTGTGCCTGCTCCACCAGGGCATGGAGCCGCTCGACCGGTGTGTCTCCCGATACCACGATTCTCGGCCGCAACCAGATGTGGGTCAGGCCAATGGGTTCAGCCGCGTGGGACATGACCGCTTCTGCGGCGTCGTCGTAGCGGCGAACGTCGACCCCCGCCCGGGCCGCCACAGCCAGGAACGACAGGAGCTGGCAGGACGACGCCGCGAGGACGACGAGTTGCTCGGGGTTAGAGCGCTCGGGCGTGCCACGGAACGCCGGATCCGCACTGAGGTGAACGGTTACCTCGGCGGGCGGGCATTCGCCGTGATGATCACGGCTGTATGCGCCGTACCCGGCCGCGGTGGATCCGTCCCAATGGCAATGAGCCCGGTAGCGGTGATGCTCATACTGATTCATGGAGCCCTCCTCCGGTGAAGGAAAGCCGAAGTGGGCACGCCAGGTACTTTACTCCCGCCGTCAACTGCATACGCCAGGAGATCGCTGGTGCCGCCCCGGGACGGCACCAGCCCCCTCCATCAAAGATCATATTCTTACTTCGTCGGTATGTTCACCAGAATCTTGCTACCGTCAGCGAAGATGGTCGGATGAACCGGGGCCGGAGGCTGTTTCTGGCGTAGGCCGATGATATAGCTGACATGACCTTCAAAATCCTCAGTACGCTGCGCGATGATCACATTTGTAGTATTTTCGGGACGGAACCGGACCGGCGCGGTGACCTTTCCCTGATCATTGTGTGCCATAGCCGGGGTGAACTGGACCAGGACCCATGATTTACCCGGAATGAAGATCCTCAGGTCGGACGGCTCGTTGCGGACCTGCGACCTGGGGATGTACCGCGCCGAGAACGTTCCCGGCAAGCCTCCCTTGAAGCGAAAACCGATCGTGTCGACCCGGGCACTTGCCGCATGCTGGCTGGTGTAGCCGACAACAGTCGGAATCCTGACCGAAATCTTTGGCGAAATCTTCGGTGGGCTGGCGGCTTCGGCGGGCAGTACGCCAAGGCCGATTACGGTCGCGGTACAGACAGCCGCAAGAGCTGAAAAAGGTCTCATGAAAAGCCTCCAGTCCCTGCTGTGGACATGCAGTTCATGCCCACACCACCGGCAGGCACGTGACAGGGCGCTGAATTCACCCGGCGAAGGCTCCGTACTCGAGTCCCCGTCTCACTCGACCGGCAAGTGGGAGGATCCACGTCTACCAACGGAGATCAGAATACTGTCCTCCCATGGGCATGAGTGAGACGGCGACGTCAGCCACTGACGGGTGGGAGCGGGCTCGGCAGGTCAATCTGGCGAACTGGAACGAGCGGGCGTTGGTGCATGGTCAGGACCGCTACTACGACATAGCGGGGTTTCTCGCCGGCTCCAGCTCGCTGCGCGAGACCGAACGGCGGCAGTTCTGCGCGCCCAGGCCACCGTCCAGTGGGCACACTCGCTTGGCGAGATCGTCACCGCGCTCACCGGCGCGGGGTTGCGGCTCGAACTGCTCCACGAACATCTGTCCACCGACCGCGACGATCGCCCCGGGGTTTTCGCCCTCGGCGATGACGGACGATGGCGGCTCCAGGTGTGGGACCAGGACATCCCCGTGCTGTTCAGTCTCACCGCTACGAAGAACTGCCCAGCCGAAGGGATTCGGTCCGTGCAGGCCAGGGGCTAATATTCGCACCCT
>NZ_CAUVXG010000005.1:146921-150262 GCF_963555885.1 Protofrankia sp. Cr2 | reverse complement strand
GGAGGGATGCCTCGACCGGATCACCGCACCGGCTCAGATCATTCCACCTGCTCATAGGCGGGGACGGTGAGGAACTCGACGAACTCGTCCGCCAGCGCCACCCGCTCGAACAGGGCTGCCGCGTCGGCGTAGCGCCCGCCCTGGAATGTCGGTTCGCCGACGGCGGACCGGATCGCGGCCAGCTCCTCGGCCTCGATCTCCCGGACGAGATCCGCGGTCACCGGCCGGCCGTCGGCCAGGCGGGCCCGCACGGCGATCCACTGCCAGATCTGCGAACGTGAGATCTCAGCGGTGGCCGCGTCCTCCATCAGGTTGTCGATACCGACCGCGCCGATGCCCCGCAACCAACTCTCCAGGTACCGGATGGCCACGCTGATGTTGCTGCGCAGACCCGCCTCGGTGATCGAACCCGGGGTGTCGCGAACCGCGAGCAGCTGCCGCGCCGTCACGGTGACGTCATCACGCTGCCGGTCGATCTGGTGCGGGCGCTCGCCGAGCACGGCGTCGAACACCTCGGTGCAGACCGGCACCAGGTCGGGATGGGCGACCCAACTCCCGTCGAAACCGTCGCGGGACTCCCGCTCCTTGTCGTCCCGGACCTTTGCCAGGGCACGCGCGTTGGCCGCTGGATCGCGGCGGCTCGGGATGAACGCGGCCATCCCGCCGATGGCATGCGCGCCACGGCGGTGGCAGGTGGCCACCAGCAGCTCGGTGTAGGCACGCATGAACGGCACGGTCATGGTGACGGCACCACGGTCGGGCAACAGGAAGTCGGCGCCACGCGCGCGGAACGTCTTCACGGTGGAGAACATGTAGTCCCATCGACCGGCGTTCAAGCCGGCGGAATGTTCCCGCAGTTCGTAGAGGATCTCCTCTATCTCGAAAGCCGCCGGAAGAGTCTCGATGAGAACGGTCGCCCGGATCGTCCCACGGGCGAGCCCGAGGGAATCCTCGGCCACGGTGAACACGTCGTTCCACAGCCGGGCCTCATGGTGCCCTTCCAGTTTGGGCAGGTAGAAGTATGGCCCGACGCCGGCCGAGACCAGCGCGTGGGCGTTGCGGAAGAAATACATCCCGAAATCGAACAGAGCACCGCTGACGGGTGCGCCGTCAACCAGAACATGGCGTTCGGGCAGATGCCAGCCACGTGGACGCACCACAAGCGTCGCAAGCCCCTCGCCTAGCGCGTATTCCCGGCCATCCGGGCCCGTGTACACCAGGGTCCGTGTGATCGCCTCGGTCAGGTTGCGCTGCCCGGAGATCATATTTGACCAGGTCGGTACGTTTGCGTCCTCGAAATCAGCCATGAAGACCCGCGCCCCGCTGTTGAGCGCGTTTATGACCATCTTGGCGTCGGTCGGCCCGGTTATCTCGCACCTGCGATCGAGCAGGCCCGGCGCGGGTGGCGCAACGACCCAGTTTCCGTCGCGGACGTCCGCGGTCTCGGCCAGGAAGTCCAGGCTCGCCCCAGCTGCGACGGACCGCTGGCGCTCACCACGTCGTTCCAACAGCGCGGCCCGGCGGTCGGAAAAAACGCGCTGCAGGCCTGCGACGAACGCGAGCGCCTCGTCGGTCAGGACCGCGGCGACCTCGGACGGCTCAAGGCCACTGACCACCCGGTCCACCTCGATACCCGTCATCCTCCCCTCGCCCGTCATGCCCTCGCCCGCCACGCCCTCGCCCGCCACGTCCTCGCCCGCCACGTCCTCGCCCGCCACGTCCTCGCCCGCCACGTCCTCGATGTCCGCTCGTCCAACCGACCCGTCGGCACCCATCGCGTTCCCTTCCTGTTGCACGCACCGTCCACGGCACATCGCCGGGTATCGACGGGAGCGAAGCTACCGCTCGGGGCCTGTCCGGTGGCCCCGGCTGCATTCGCTGGGCGCCACGCCCGGCCAACTAGTAAGTTTTCATGTCAAACACGCCTCGACTGGCTGGCGCGCCCACCGTGCGGGTAGGGCAGGTAGGGCGGGGACAGGCGTCCCACAGGTCGCTCCAGGGCGTATCTGATGGATGTTGGTCGATGCGGGCGATGATCTATCAAACACGCCCTAACCGCGCAAGGGGGAGCGCACAAGGAGGCAGAGCAATGAACGTCACGTTTCTCGGGCTCGGACGGATGGGCCGGGAAATGGCCCGGCATGTTCTCCGCGGCGGCCACCAACTGACCGTCTGGAACAGGACGCCGGGTCGCGCGGAGGAGTTGACAGCCGCCGGTGCACGCGAGGCGCCCTCTGTTCGGGCTGCGGTCACGGACACCGACGCCGTCGTGCTGATGCTTTTCGATGACAATTCAGCCCGTCAGGTGATCGACGAGTTGATCGTCGGCGCGCGCCCGACCACGCTAGTGATCAATATGACCTCTGTCTCGCCGTCGACCAGCCGCGACCTCGGACAGCTCGTGGCAAAGGCGGATCTGCGCTACGTCGAGGCGCCGGTGGTGGGCACCGTCGGGCCAGCCCACGAAGGCACCCTGCGGGTACTGGTCGGGGCGACCGAGGGCGACGCCGCGGCGGCCGACGGCCTGCTCGCCCTGTTCGGCAGCACACACCGGGTGGGCGGCATCGGAACCGCGACTGCGTTGAAGACCGTGGTGAACCTGGGACTGACGCTCTCCACCGCGGCCCTGGGCGAGGTGCTGCGGCTCGGATCGGATCTGGGTATCGACCGCAATGTGCTCCTCGCCGAACTCTCCGGCGGTGCACTCGGGTCCATCGTGAACTACAAGCGCCCGATGCTCGCCGACGATATCTTCAGCCCGGCGGCCTTCACTCTGGACGCCATGATCAAAGATCTCCGGATCGCGATGGGATCCGCAGAGCGGCCGTTGCCCCTGGCCGTGACCACGCTCGCCATGGCCACGGAGGCGTCCGACGCCGGACGCGGTGGTGACGACTTCGCCAGCCTGGTGGCCTACTACGCCGCGCCCCGACCCCGCGGTCAGGGCTGACCTGCGATCAGGTGGGGACACGGACCGCCAGACCTATCGCGTAGTCGAGCCACCACTGCCCGGCGGTGGGGCCGCCGTTGCACGTACCATCCGATTCGCCGGGAATTTTGATCCACAGGAAGGCGTCGGCACGCGGGTCACCGGTATCGGCCGTCGGGCCCGTGCCCAGTGCCCTGCCTGGTGGGTTGCACCAGGCGTTGCCGGGCGCCGGGCCCAAGCCGTTACGGCTGGTGTCGATGACGAAGTGGGCCGTTCCACCGACAGCCACAGAGACCGCGTCTCCGTAGGCCCGCTCGTCAGCCGTCTCGTCGAAGTTCGAGACGTTCAGAGCGAAACCGCGCGCCCGGTCGACCCCGGCGGCCCGTAGCCTCGTCGCCATCTCGGCGGCATC
>NZ_CAUVXG010000005.1:143730-146245 GCF_963555885.1 Protofrankia sp. Cr2 | reverse complement strand
GATGCCGCCGAGCACGTCAACCGCATCCGAAAGCAGCCCGTAACGGATCTGACGGTCGGCCGCGGACAGACAATCGAGTTGGGCCAGGGCATCTGGCTCAAGAATGACAGTTGCCGGGCCCCGACCGATACCCGCGGTGAAGCCGGAGATCCACGATCTGTATGCCGCTGGGCTGGCAGCCCCGCCGCCCGAGTAACCACCGCAGTCACGGTTGGGGATCGCGTAGGCGACCAGGACCGGCAGCGCCCCGGCGGCCCGGATCCGCGCCACCCGGCCCGCGACCGCGGCCTGGACGCCGCCCGCGGTCACAGTGCCGACAAACCAGTCCGCATGGGACGTATTCGCGATTCGGCTCAACGCGTCGGCGCTCGCGGGCACGGTGCCATGCAGCCGGGCAACCGCTGCGGCCGCGGCGCTGCCGGGGTCGACATAGAACCGTGCGCCGGCGAACGGGTTCCCGGTCTGCGCGCGTGCCAGCACCAAGGGCTCCGATGTGGGCTCCGAGGTGGGCATCGATATCGGCGCGGAGCCGGGCTGCGACCCGGACGTCGCCCGAGCCACACTCGACCCGGGCAGCGCGCGTGTCGTGGGTCGGGTGGCCGCAGGCCTTCCACCGAGCGCCCCCATCGCATGCGCAACCGTCACCGGCCGTGCAGAGGAGACCGTGCCGCCTTGACCGGGAACCAACAGGTCCACGCCGGATGGGACCGACGATGCGACCATGGTGCCCTCGTAGGCGAAACCGGCGAATACCGAGACGGCAACGGCGCTGAGGGCCAACAACCGTCGAAGACGAACGAGTTTCCGGTGCCGCGAGTGGTGGCGTGCAGCCCTCCGGCGCGGCCCTGTCGACACACAACCTCCGAAACGGGCAAGCACTGCAACGTTTCCCTACCTCCACCCCCTGCCTGCTCACGGACCATAGCAGCGCCTGCATTATGATCATCTACCGGACGTCGGTGGCACGCGCGACACACACCGACCGACACCACGTCGACCGGTCGATTCCCCATCGCCCCGTCCGGCCTGCGGCGGCAGCGGCGAATGTCCACAGCGGGCTGCCTGCCGCGCGCCTGCGCGGGAAAGAAGTCCCTATGAAAGTTGTTCTGTTCTGCGGCGGCCAGGGACAGCGTCTACTGGACGCGGACACCGGCCGGGCATTCACCCCGAAACGCGCCTCGGACGCTCCGAAACCGCTGCACATGGTCGGCGGAAAGCCGATTCTCTGGCATCTCATGAAATGGTACGCGACCTACGGGCACACCGACTTCATCCTCTGCGTGGGATTTCGGGGCGAATTCGTCCGGAACTGGGTCGGGGACCTCTGCGCCGAACACCTCGACGAGCCGACGGCACTGCCGGGTGTACCCCGGCGTCATCTGCTCGACGGCGAGGCCGCCGGATGGTCGATCACGATCGTCGACAGCGGCATCTCAACGCCGGTCGGGCAACGGCTTCGGGCGGTGCGGAACCTGGTCGGCGCCGAGGATCTGTTTCTCGCCAACTACGCGGACGGGCTGTCCGACGTCTCGCTGCCACAGCTGATCGACGAAGCTCACCGCTCCGAGGCCGTCGCCACCCTGCTCGCGGTGCGGCCACCCGAGACGATCCACACCGTGGCCTTCCGGCCGGACTCGACCGCGATCAACGAGATCGCGCCCATGGCGGAACAGGAACTCTGGATCAATGCGGGCTTCTTCGTCCTCCGGCCCACGGTCTTCGATCTGATCCATCCAGGCGAGGATCTGGTGGATGCGCCTTTCAGCCGGCTGGCACGGGCTGGCAGGCTGGGTGGTTATCGCTACCGCGGGTTCTGGCGGGCCATGGACACGGCTAAGGATCGTCTCATCCTGGACGAACTGTGGAGTTCAGGCGTCCGGCCGTGGGCCATCTGGGAGGATCCTGCGCGCGGCCAGTTCGTCCCCTGGCGGCCCCAGGTGTGACCGTGATGCGGGTCGCGGGTCGCGGGTGCCCGTGACAGACCTGCCATGGACGTGATCGTCCGCCCCGAACGGTACCGGCCGGCCGACGGAACGCGATGGTTTATCTTCGAACATATGTGCTAGAGTCGCATGCGTACCGTCGGTTAACCCGCACAACTCGTCGAACCGCACAGCTCGTCGAACCGCACAGCTCGTCGAACCGCACAGCGTCAGCCCTGCCACGACAGCCGACCAAGGAGAACGAACGATGACCACATCAGTCGAGCCGATCCCCAACGACTACCCCGTGATCACCCCGTACCTACACGTCGACGGCGCGGCCGACGCCATCGATTTCTACACGCGGGTTTTCGGCGCAACCGAGCGGATGCGCATGGCCGCACCAGACGGAAAGATCGGCCATGCAGAGCTCACGATCGGCAATTCACTGATCATGCTGTCGGACGAATACCCCGAGATGGACGCGGCGGGTCCGAAGACCGTGGGCGGAACGCCGGTCACCATCCACGTGTACGTGGCGGACGTGGACGCGACCTATGATCGCGCAGTCAAGGCCGGCGCCAAGGGCCTGC
>NZ_CAUVXG010000005.1:127636-143417 GCF_963555885.1 Protofrankia sp. Cr2 | reverse complement strand
GGCCGGGCCGCGTCCATTGCGTGAGGTGTCGACGACGAAATGGGCACCACCGGTCAACGCCGAGATCACTTCGGCGCGGGCCACCTCGTCCCGGGTCCGGTAGTAGTTCGACACGTTGACCGCGAAGCCACGGGTCCGTCGCACGCCAGCCCGGCTCAGCCGGTCGGCGATGATCGGTGCCGCCGTCCACCCGCAGTGGGCGCCGTCGAGGTAGACGCTGGTCGCGGCCAGCCTGCCGTAGACGTCAACAGCGTCGTTCAGCAACTGGTAACGCTCCTGCTGCTCGGCCATGGACAGACTGTCCATCTGTGCCAGCGAATCCGGCTCCAGGATGACAACGGCCGCACGCGTGCCGATTCCCGCCGCCACCTGCCTGGTGAACGCCCGGTAGGCGGCGGCATCGGGTTCGCCTCCAGCGGAGAACCCGGCACCGACGTCGCGGTGCGGGATCGCGTAGACCATGAAGACCGCCGTCGCCCCGGCCCGCTCCGCTTGTCCGCTACGCGCCGCTACCTCTGCCTGGACGCCATTACCCAACCAGTCCCCCACCGAGAAGGCAATCGGCCTGGCAGCGATTGCTGCGGCGCTCGCCGCCTTGGCGGTGTCCAGACGCGCGGCCATAGCTGGTTGACTGTTCGGATCAACGAGGAACGGCGCGCGGGGCACCGGGCCGCGCGGGCCGGCGCCCGCCACCGCGCCTCGACCAGCCGGGTCGCCGGCGGGGCACTGTACGCCGACCGCGCGAAGCGACACAGTAGCGGTCCGTGTCGCACCTCCTGTGCCACACCCGCCGACAGCCACCGTGGCGCTGAGGGCCGCGGCTGTCATCAGGCGGGCGACTCGCGGCGGACGGTGCCCGGTCCGACACCGAACAACCTCGATCGTCCGAACGATCCTGGTGATCAGTACAGCCACACTCATCCCACCTGGACCCAGGCGGCGACAGACGGAACGCCATCACCGTTAGTTACGAACAGCATGTACCAGTCTGACGGTAGAAGGTTGGGATTGCGGGGCACGCTCAGTGTGATGCTGCTGTCGGCCTGCTGAACGATGGGTAACGCCACCGACCGCTGCTCAGTGTCGGTCACGTGGGTGTAGGCACCCGGGCGGATCAGGCGTGCCTTTGCCACCGGCTGCGACGATGCCAGGGTGATGGTCGAGCCACGGGTGATCCGCGTCGGCGCCGCAACAATCTTCGGACGCTCGCCTCGGTAAAGGTAACCAGGCGAGTACACCTCGACCCGGGTCTCGAACGCATTGTCGTCACTCAATGGGTTCGACCCGAACACGGCCACCCGTCCGTCCGGGAGCAGAAGATACTCGGAGTGGTAGTCCCGGCCGACATGGGGGTCTGCCGCCGCCGTGAAAGTGTTCGTGTCGGGGCGGTAGATCTCGGCGCTCCGGGAGTCCTCGGCCCGATAGGCGGTGGAACCACCGGAGACGAGCACCGTGTCGTCGGGCAGGATCACCGCGCCGGGATACCGCTTCGCCTCAGCCATCTCGGGGCCACGCCGGTAGGTCGGATCAGGCGAATCAAGATCTACAATGGCGGTTCGGGCAGTCGCAGCCTGGGTGTCGCCGACCCCGCCACCTGCGATGAACATCACCTTCTGCTCCTGTGCCGGAGCAAGCATGACCGTCCCTGCCGTCTCGTTGAGCTCCGGCTCAGGTAGCCCGTTGACCGGCTGGAAGGCGTTGTCGGTCAGGTTCCACAGGCCGGGCTGGCGCTCTGCGACGCCCGCCGGGCCGTAGCCGGCGTTGGCACCGGAGAAGAACAACCGGCCGTCGCCGGCGAGTAGCAGGGATGGATAGGTGGGAAAGACCTTCCGAAGATCCGGATGATCATTCCATGCCCTGACGGCCGGGTTGAACGACTCGGTGTTGCCCTGATCGATGTCGCCGTCATCATCGAGTCCGGAGACTGCGACGACCAGGCCGTTAGCAAGGCTCACCAGCGTCGGATACCACCGGGCGTGGTTCAGATCGCCGGTCTTCTCATACCGCTCGGTCGCTGGATTGAAAATGTAGGATTCCTTCAGCCCCTCGTACTCGTGCTTCTTTCCGTCCGGAGAGTCCGCCGCAAGTAGTTCGTACTTCTTGGTCCCACCGGCTATCAGCAGATCACCATCCGGAAGGAAAGCGTGCCCCGCGCAGAAGACATCCCAGGGTGTATGGACATCGGTAAAAGTGTTCGCGATCGGGTCCCACAGCACGGTCCTGAACCTTTTCGCGTCGAAATTTCCCTGGTCGTTACCGGAGCCGGCCATGAGCAGGACCTTCCCGGTACGCAACATCGCCGCGTGAATCGACCGTGTGGCGCTGTCCGCGACAACGTCCCAGCGCCCGTGAGCGCGCATGTAATCCGGCCGGTGGGACTGCCACTGTTCGTACCGTGTGGCGGTCCACGACACGGCGAACGGGCCGTTGCCCACGATGATGACGACCAGGAATGCACCCAACCGCAGGATCCGCCACCGACGCAGCCGGTCGGTCCGGCCCGACGATGTCAGCGCCGCAGCCATCAGGTCAGCTCCTCGAGCAGGCCGTCGCGGGACACGCGCCGACGCCGTGGCCGGAGCTTCATCGTGACGTCCTCCATATAACCTCCCGCCGCCGAATTACGGGCGTACACCGAATCGTGGGAAGACACCGAGTTGCGGGCCGACAATGAATGACCCCTAGGCACCAGCCGCACGCCTGGCGGATGCGGCCAGCTCCCCCGTTCAACCGCGACTGCCGGTCTGATCACCTTCTGCGTACTGTCCCCGTCGAGCCGACCGGGATTCCCCGGCGCAGACGTGGGCTCGGGACGAGCCAGTCGCCGGGTGGTCTCCTCGCGGTAGGCCCCCGGCTTCACCGTGGACAATATGACCGGCGACTGCGACTGCGACTGCGACTGCGACTGTGCCGGCACCGGCACCGGCACCGGCCCGGGGATTTGAGCGGGCGATGGGCCGACGATTGTGGACACGCACCACATGACAACGGGTGTCAGGCAGATGAGCAGGGACAGCGCCGCCCAGACCATGTTAGCCGGATACACATGACCGAAGGTCGCCGCGATGGTGATGGAACCAGCGGAGATCACTGCCCAGAAGAGGTGTTTCCGAAAGGTCGCGAGCCGATCGGGGCTGGCGCTGTGCCCCTTGGGCGTAACCACGAACCCGAGCGGGCGCCGCAACAACGCGCCCACAAAGGCGGTCGAATAAAAGGGGGTACACAGCATCGAGACAAAGATTCCGGAGATACCGGCGGTCCCCTTCTCCTCATGCGGACTGATGTTGAAACGCCGCAGCCAGATGTAAAGGAGGAGTCTGGCCACCGCAACGTCGACGTAGAGGGCCAACCAGGACGAGACGTGCACGGTGACCCCGCTTGACCCCAACGCCATGTAACTGACGGTGAGCAGCATCCCCATCAGCCAGGTGAGTGCGGCCGTCGGATAGTGCAGCATCAGAATCGAGTAGTGCACGCGGTGGCCCCACGACAGCTGCCGCAGGCGACGCACCGACTCGGTCACCATGACCTCGTTGGCGCCACGGGCCCACCGCAGCTGCTGGCTGAAGAAGTCGGTCCAGGTGGCGGGCCCTTCGCCGACGGCGACGACATCGGGGGTGTACACCGATTTCCACCGCCGGCCGGTGTCCGGGTGGCGCGCCCCGTGCACGGCAAGGGATGTGGCCAGATCTTCGGTGATCGAATCCTGGAACCCGCCGATCTGCTCCCACGCGCGGACCCGGTAGGCGTGGTTGGTCCCGACGAACATTCCGCAGTTGAACCGGTTCGCAGCCCGCTGGATCACTGAATGGAACATGTAGTTCTGGGCCTCGGCGCCGCGGGTGAGGAAGGTGCGAAAGTTGCCGTAGACCTGTGGCCCCACCACAAAAGCCACCTCGGGATCCCGGAAGTAGCCGAGCATACGCGCGGCGAAGTTCGGCAGTGGAATGTGGTCGGGGTCGACCGACATGACAACGTCGTAGGACTCGCCATGGGCGGCCAGCCACGAGTTATGGTTACCATGCTTGGTCCTGGCGCGAAATCGCCCCTTCGGCTCGTTCCACTTCGCCACGCCCTTGCGGGAAAAATGGTGGACCCCGGTTTCCGCGCACATCGCCCGGACCGCTGGATCATCCCCTTCGTCGAGCAACCAGATGTCGATCGGCGTGCCATATCGAATCTGTCGGGCCGCGATCAGTGTGTCACGTACGACATCGACTGGTTCCTTTGTCGGCACGATCGTCGTGGTGAAGGCGATCCGCAAGCCTGCCGGCGGCCGGACCGGTACCGGATTGCACATGATATAAGCGGACCAGCAGAGCGTGATCGAATTAAGCAGCCGGATACCCTCGGAAAGGACGATCATCAAGAACATGACGGCGTTGCCGAGCCGGACCGGGGTCGGCAGGTACGCGCCTTTGGGAAAGTGATCCGGCTGGACCAGCCATACGAAGAACAGCGACGATAATCCGACGGTGGCCAGCAGCAGCGGCACAACCATCCACAGTTCCCGACCGACCATGACCCGGCGGTAGGTGACCCGATATTCTCCGTCCGCAGCCGGCAGCGTGAGCGGACCCGCAATATTCGAAGAGGACGTGTAGTCGTAAGCCAATTCTATTCCAAGAGGTCATGCCGCCAACGGATTCGAAGCGGCGCCACGGCACGCGTCACATGCCGTTCCGCGATACACGAACCCACCGGGGACGGAGGGAAAGCCACCAGGATCGGCCTGTTCTCGGCAGGTGTGGCCGGCTGTGATCCGACGATTCCGGGGTGGAGCGACCAACCAGCTGCCACCCGAGCCCACCGAGAAGGAGCGCGCCACCGGCCGCGAGGCTGAGCCACAGGCCCGGACCCACGTGCGCAGTGGCCACGGGATGGTCCGTCTGAAAGGTACCGATCCGTAACCGGAGGAGTTTCGCGGCCACGGAATCCCCCGCATTGATCTTGACAGCGGCGAGGACCGCGATCGCGAGACCGGCTGGCGCCAGCACAAGGGTCAGCGGGTGCGCCCACCGCGTATCCCGCGGCACCACGCTGGATAGGGCGCAGACAACACCCAGAACCAGCACGACGATGCCGTTGGACGACAACTCCACCCCTGTCCGGCTGACGGGGAGGAGCACCGCCCCGCGATCGGACAGAGTCGCGCCCGTCCACGGCAGCAGCGCCCCCGCCGCCGCAGCGACCCCCGCGAGGCCACATCCCGAAATGATCAAATCTGTAGCACGAGACCTGGGTACGGACGCAGGGCCCACGCATGGGCCGTCCGACTCGCGAATCGACAATCCATTCCCTTCGACACCGTCACAACTACACCCACCCAATGGGTACCTGATCTCGCACAACCACGCCCGAACTTCGCATGATCGTGTACGCAACCGGTGACAGGATGTCCAGACGTGTCCGTTGCTGGGTGAGAAGCTACGCCGACGCCGGGCGCGCCCGGCGCGTCGTCTGCCGCGCAGCAGTGGCCGAGCCGGCGCAGCGACGTCAGACCACCAGGTGGCCGTCGCCGACGCCCACCCAGGTCGTCGATGTGAGCTCGGTGAGGCCCATCGGCCCGCGAGCGTGCAGCTTCTGCGTGGAGATTCCGATCTCGGCACCGAAACCGAACCGTTCACCGTCGGTGAAGCGGGTCGAGGCGTTGACCATGATCGCGGCGCTGTCGCAGGTCGCGATGAACCGGCGGGACGCATCCAGCGAGCGTGTGACGATCGCCTCGGTGTGCCCGCTGCCCCAACGCCGGATGTGGGCCACGGCGTCGTCCAGGGAGTCCACCACGCGAACCGCCAGGTCCAGTGACAGATACTCGGTGGCCCAGTCCTCCTCCGTCGCGGACAGCACCGCGGGGTCGTGGGAGCAGACCGCGTCGTCGCCGTGGACCGTCACCCCGGCCTGGCGCAGCGCCAGGAGCACCCGAGGCAGGAAGACATCGGCGACGCCGGCGTGCACCAGCAGCGTCTCAGCCGCATTGCATACCGACACCCGTTGGGTCTTCGCGTTGAGAACGATCGCCAATGCCCGGTCGAGGTCTGCGTCGACGTCGACGTACACATGGCAGTTACCGACCCCGGTCTCGATCACCGGTACCGTGGACTCCGCCACCACGGCACGGATCAGACCGGCCCCACCCCGGGGGATCAACACGTCCACCAGACCGCGCAGGCGCATGAGGTGTTTGACGGACTCGTGGTCGGCACCGGGCACGAGCGCAACCGCGTCGGCGGGCAGCCCGACCGCGGTCGCGGCATCCCGCAGCACCCCGACCAGCGCCGCATTGGTACGTGCAGCCGACGCGCTGCCGCGCAGCAACACGGCATTGCCGCTCTTGAGACACAGCCCGGCCGCGTCCACCGTCACGTTCGGGCGCGCCTCGTAGATGATCCCGATCACACCGAGAGGCACCCTGACCTGGCGCAGCTCCATCCCGTTGGGCAGCAGTCGACCACGAACGACCGTGCCGACCGGGTCATCGAGGGCTGCGACCTTGCGCAGACCGTCGGCGATGGCTGCAAGGCGGTCCGCGCTGAGAGTCAGCCGGTCAACCATGGCCTCGCCGGTGCCCGCACCCCGGGCCGTGGCGACATCCCCGGCATTGGCCTGGAGAATCGACTGACCACCGGCAAGGAGAGCGTCCGCCATCGCGTACAGGGCGCGGTCCTTGTCCGCGCGGGACAACGGCGCGAGGACGGCCGCGGCCGCACGGGCCCGGACCGCGGTCTCGCGGACATCCTCCGCAAGGGTGTTCATGACCAGTTCCTCCCGACCCGGCGGCCGGCACGCGGCACGCCGCTTCGAGGTTACCGGCCCTTCGGAGTGCAACGCCTTCGGCGCGGCAGTCCGGACCCCGGGCTCGAGGGGGGTCGCCACCCATCCACCCGGGACCCGCGTGTGGAACTGTCGGAGGCTCGCCCTACCGTGCATGGCATGCTCGTGCTGCACACATCCGACTGGCATCTCGGCCGGTTCCTGCACCGGTTCGACCTGTCAGCGGCCCAGGCCGCGTTCGTCGACCACCTCGTCGAGGTCGTCCGGGCCGAGCAGGTCGATCTCGTCGTCGTCAGCGGAGACGTGCACGACCGGGCCATCCCACCGGTCGCCGCCATGCGGCTGTTCGACGAGGCGCTCTCGCGGATACGCGACGCCGGCGCGCAGGTTGTGGTGATCAGCGGTAATCATGACGCCCCCGCACGCCTTGGTGACAAGGCGGGGCTGCTCGATCCCCGGGTCCGTATCCGCACGGAGGTGGCTGGCATCGCCGACCCCGTCATCGTCGAGGACTCCCACGGCCCGGTCCACGTCTATGCCCTTCCCTACCTTGAACCGGCTGCGGTCGTCACGACCCTGGCGCAGGTCGATGTCGCGCCCGCGGATGCGATGCCGGCCACGACGATGCCGGCCGGGACGACGCAGGCCAGGACGACGCAGGCCGGGACGATGCCGACCCACGCGGCGACCATGCGACGGGCGATGCGTGCCGTGCACGCCGCACGGGCCCGCTACGGGGGGCGCAGCATCGTCTGCGCCCATGCCTGGGTGAACGGCGGCGAGGGCAGCGAGAGTGAGCGCGACATCACTGTCGGCGGCATGGCGGCCGTCCCTGCGGAACTGTTCACCGGGATCACCTACACCGCACTCGGTCATCTCCACCGACCGCAGACACTGCGTGACGGCCTGCGCTACAGCGGCTCGCCGCTGGCCTACTCGTTCTCGGAAGCACCCGACGCCAAGTCGTCCCTGCTGGTCGAACTGGACGAGACCGGCCTGGCCGGGGTCGAGGAGATCCCGGTACCGGTCTACCGCAGGCTCACCCGGCTCCGGGGTCAGCTGGCGGATCTCATGACCTCGGCCGTCCACGACGCACACACGGGTGACTTCGTCTCGGTCGTGCTCACCGACCCGGTCCGCCCGATGGACGCGATGACGACGCTGCAGCGCCGGTTCGCCTTCGCGCTCACCCTGAGCCATGAACCGGCCGTCGGCCCGCTCGCCGACGGCCTCGATTACCGGCAACGGATCGCAGGGCGCACCGACCTGGCCATCGCCGAGGCGTTCGTCACACACGTGCGGGCCGAACCGAGCGAGCGCGAACGGTCGTTGCTGCGGGCCGCGCTGGACGAAGCCCGACTGTCCGAGGATGCCGCCTGATGCGTCCCCACCGACTGGAGCTCACCGCCTTCGGGGCGTTCCCCGATGGTGTCGAACTTGACTTCGACCGGCTCCGCGCAGGCGGGCTGGTGCTGTTGTGCGGCGAGACCGGCGGGGGGAAGACCACCCTGCTCGACGCGCTCGGGTTCGCCCTGTACGGCACCGTCCCGGGCCTGCGCTCCCGCGCGCGGGACCTGCGGTCACACCATGCCGACGCCAGAACCGAACCGTGGGTCCGGCTGGAGTTCAGCCTGTCCGGTCGGCGGTACCGGATCGCCCGCACGGCATCCTGGGAACGACCCAAACGCGGCGGCGGCAGCGTGCGGGTGAACCCGACCGCGCGGCTCGAACGATGGACCGAGCCCGGCTGGGAGGTCGTGGCCCAGCGCAACGATGACGTGGGTCTGGAGATCGGCCGGCTACTGGGTATGACCGCCGAACAGTTCTTCCAGGTGATCATGTTGCCACAGGGTCGCTTCGCCGATTTCCTGCAGGCCGACCATGATGCCCGGGAACGGTTGCTCAAGCGATTGTTCGGAGTCAACCGGTTCGAGCACGCCGAGCAGTGGCTCGTCGACCATGCCAAGATCGCGGATGAGAGGGTGGCCAGCGCGCGGGGGGAGCTTGCCCGGGTGGTGGCACGCGCAGCGCAAGCCGCGGAGACGGCGGAACCCGCCGACCCCGAGTCCGACCCGCAATGGGTCGCCCGGCTCGCCACCGACGCAGCCGCCGCCGCAACGGCGGCGGGCGATCGGACCGCCGTTGCGGCGGAAGCCCGTGGGCGCGCCGAGGACGCCCTTGAGCAGGCTCGCCATCTCGCCGAGCGCCAGTCCGAACGGCGCGACCTGATCGCGCGGCTTGAAACACTTGAAGCGGAGCTCACCGTGGTGGCGACGACGGCCGCGGAATTCGACGCGGCGCAGCGCGCCAGCCCGGTACGCCGTGCCCTTGACCACGTGTCGGAACGCGCGGACGACCTCGAACAGGCGCGTCGTGTCCAGGAGGCTGGACGCAACCGGCTACGGCTGCTCGGTGCCCGCCACGACGCCTCTGTCGACGAGCTGGCGCGGCTGTCCCGCCTCACCCACACCGACGTCGGACGGCTGGAGCAGCTCGCCCACGTCCTGGCCGGAGCGGACGCCGACGACGCCGGCGCACAGGCTGCCGACGCCGACGCCGGGACCCATGCGGCAGCGCTCGCCAGGCTCACCGAGTACCTGCGGACCGACCTGCCAGCGCAGCGCCAGGTCCTTGAGGCAAGACTGGACCGGGCCCGTGCCGGCGCGGCGGCACTGCCCGGAGTGCGGGAACAGGCCCGGGTGGCTGCAGAACTGGCCGTAACCGTGCGACAACGCCACGACGCCACGGCCCGTGCCCACGAGGCGGAGCGAGCCGCCCGCGACGCCCACACCCGGGCCGGCGACATCCGCCGGCAGCGGTTCGACGCGATCACCGCTGAGCTGGCCGCCGCTCTCGTCGACGACTCCCCCTGCCCGGTCTGCGGGTCGTTCGCGCATCCCGACCCAGCCGAGGTCCGGGCGGACCATGTCAACAAGGACGACGAACTGGCCGCCGAAGCCGAGGCCGGCCGGCTCGCGGCGGCGGCGACCGACGCGCGCCGCGATGCCGACCGGCTCGATGAACGAATCCGCACGCTGCTGGGTGAACTGGCCAACCGCGTAGAGCCCGCCCGGGGCACGGCGGAAAGGATCTCGGCACGCAGGGACGGCGAATCGTCCCGTACGGTCGAGTCGTTCGCGACGGTCACCGTGGTCGGAATCATCGACTCGGCGTCGCACAGCGAAGACCGCGGCAGCGGCAGCAGCACCGGTGGCGGCAGCACCGGTGGCCAGGACATTCACCGCAGTGGCGCTGACGGCGGCTCATGGCGACCGGCTCTGCCGGAGGCTCCCGAACGTCCCGCCGAGGAGTTCGAGCGAACCGCGGCAACGCTCGCCGACCATGCCGAGGCACTCGCCGCCGCTGCCGACGATGTACCGCCCGCCGAGGCAGCGCTGGCCCTGCTCCGCGAGGAGGAGACCCGAGCATCCGCCGAGTCGGCCGGCCATTCATCGGCCCGGCAACTCGCCGCGACCCATGCTGAGGAATACCGGGCGCGAGCCGCACGGCAGCGTTCGGGCATCCCACCTGAGCTTCGGGACGCCGACCAACTGGCAGCCCGTCAGCGCGATGTCGCACAGTTCGCGGACGCGTACGCCGAATGCCACGCGGCCGCCGCCGCGACGGCGTTGGCGCAGGAGGAACACCGTCGGGCGGTGGCCGCGGCCGACGGCGACGCCCGCGCCGCGGGCTTCCCGGATGCGGCGACCGCCCGGGCTGCCTGCCGGGAGGAGCACTGGCTCGCCGAGACCCGGACGCGGTTGGACACCCACCGGGACGACCTGGTTGGGGTGCGGTCCCGGCTGGCCAGCCCCCAGCTGGCCGTTGACCTGCACGCGCCGGCACCGGTGGCCGAACATGTGGCCGCCGCGCTGGGCGCCCGGGACGCCCATGAGGAGGCACTCGCCGAAGCGGCGCGTGCCGGCGACCGGGCCAGGCGCCTGTTCGATCTCGTTGCGGTCTTCGCCGCGGCGTTCGCGGCCGTGGCACCGCTGCGGGAGGCCGCCGAACACGTGCGTGGCCTCGCCGATGTGGCTGTGGGGCGAGGTGAGAACCGCCAGGGCATGCCCCTGTCGAGCTTTGTGCTCGCAGCCCGTCTCGAGGAGGTCGCAACCGCTGCGAGCGGACGGCTGTCGGCGATGAGCGGCGGCCGGTTCACCCTGGTCCACGACGCCGGTGAACGCCGCGACCGACGCCGCCGGGCCGGGCTCGGGCTGCTCGTCGAGGACGCCTGGACGGGCCGGCGGCGTGACACCGCGACCCTGTCCGGTGGGGAGACCTTCCAGGCCGCCCTGTCCCTGGCGTTGGGACTCGCCGACGTGGTCACCGCCGAGTCCGGCGGCCAGGCCATGGATGCGCTGTTCATCGACGAGGGCTTCGGCAGCCTCGACCCCGACAGTCTGGAGGAGGTCATGAACGTCCTGGACGACCTGCGCTCCGGCGGCCGGCTCGTCGGCGTCGTCAGCCATGTCGCCGACCTGCGGCAACGCATCCCCACCCAGATCACCGTCGTCAAGGGCACCCGGGGCAGCCAGGTGCGGACCACCCTGCACTGACCGGCCGATCCCGGTTGCCACTGCGCGATGATTTTTCGAGGTTTGTACGATCAATTACATCGGTTCGGGCGAACAAACCTCGAAAAATCAACTAGGCCGATGATGGTGACGCTGGAGGAGAACGAGGTCGTCGCGGTGGACGATCTCACGCTCATAGGATGAGCCGAACTCGGCTGCAAGGTCGGACGTCGAACGACCCAGCATGCCCGGCAGCTCCGCCGCATCGTAGGCGACCAGGCCCCGGGCGACCGGTAGGCCCGCCGGGCTGACCAGGTCCACCGGGTCGCCGGCGGAGAAGTCACCGTCGACCTTCGTGACTCCGGCGGGTAATAGCGAGACCCGGCGGTCGACCACCGCGGCCACCGCGCCGGCGTCAAGGAAGAGCCGGCCCTGCGGAATTGTCGCGTGCTCCAGCCACAGCAGGCGGGACGCCCGGCGCGGTCCGGTCGGATGGAAAACCGTGCCCACCGCAGCGCCGGCAAGGGCGTCGGCCGCGTTCTCCGCCGACGTGATAATGGTCGCGACCCCGCCCGAGGCGGCCATCCGAGCGGCTTCGATCTTCGTTGCCATACCCCCGACCCCAACTCCGGCGCTCCCGGTGCCCCGGGTGCCGACCCCGTCGAGATCCGCCTCGGTCCGAACCTCACGGACTATGGTGGCCGGGCCGCGGCGCGGATTGGCGTCATAGACACCGTCCACGTCGGACAGCAGGACCAGGAGATCCGCGGAGACGAGATGCGCGACGATGGCCGCGAGGCGGTCGTTGTCACCGAGGCGAATCTCCTGCGTGGCAACGGCGTCGTTCTCGTTGACGATGGGAACGACACCGAGTTCCAGCAGCCGGTCCAGGGTGGTCCGGGCGTTGCGGTAGTGGGTGCGGCGGATCACATCGGTAGCGGTGAGCAGTACCTGGCCGACCCGGTGCCCGGCCGTCCCGAACTCGGTGGCGTAACGATGCACCAGAATGCTCTGACCGACGCTCGCCGCCGCCTGCAGAGTCGCGAGATCCCGGGGACGCCGGGTCAGCCCCAGCGGCGCGAGGCCCGCGGCGATGGCACCCGACGAAACCAGTACCAACCGGCCGGCACGCGGCACGAGCGCCCGTACCAGGGCATCGAGGCGGTCACCATCGATGCCGCCGCTCGCGGTCGTCAACGACGACGATCCCACCTTGACCACGACCCGGTCAGCCCCGGTCACAAAGTCACGAATGGTCACGAGTCGACCCTGTCACGAGTCGACGTCGTCATCCCACCCGCCTCCGGCGTCGCGATCAGCCGCCCGGCGGGCGAACCGCTGGGCTCTGGTCAATCGGGTGGTGGCGGTGAGCCTGTCATCACTGCCACGAGGGCCGAGGGTGGAGCCGACCGAGACCGCCTCGCCGTCTCGCAAACCGCCGGCAACGGATCCACCTGCAACGGATCCACCTGCGACGGACTCGGCAGCCAGGGCATCGGCAGCCAGGGCATTGCGACGGGCGCCGCGCCCACCACGCCCGCTCAGGTGCGGTTCCCAGTCAAAGGTGACGTCACCGATGGTAACCGCAACCCCGGGCTCGGCCCCCATCCGGGCAAGCTCGGCCTCCAGCCCGAGACGAGCCAGCCGGTCGGCGAGGAAACCGATCGCCTCATCGTTACCGAAGTCGGTCTGACGCACCCATCGCAGCGGCTTGACACCGGTCACGACGAATCCATCCTCGTGCGCGCGGACGGTGAAGTCGGCCTCATCGACCGCACGGGGACGCAGAACGACCCGTGGGGAGGCCTGGGTCGGCCTGGCTGCCCGGTGTTCGCCAACCTGTTCGGCTAGGGCGAGCGAGAGCGCGCGGACGCCTTCACGGGTGGCACTGCTCACCGCGAACACACCCAACCCGCGAGCGGCGATCTCGGGCATGACCAGTTCCGCCAGGTCACGCCCGTCCGGAACATCGATCTTGTTCAGGACAACCACCCGCGGCCGGTCCGACAGATCCGCGGAGTAGGCAGCCAGCTCGGCCTCGATGACGTCGAGGTCGCTGACGGGATCACGGCCGGGTTCGAGCGTGGCGCAGTCCAGCACATGCACGATGAGCGAGCAGCGTTCGATATGGCGCAGGAACTCAAGCCCCAGGCCGCGGCCGGAGCTGGCCCCGGGGATCAGACCTGGGACGTCGGCCACCGTGTACGGGGGAAGGTCACCGGCCAGCGCCACGCCGAGGTTCGGCACCAGGGTGGTGAAAGGGTAGTCCGCGATCTTGGGCTTGGCCGCACTGAGCACCGAGACCAGCGAGGACTTACCCGCGCTGGGAAAACCCACCAGCGCCACGTCCGCGACGGTCTTGAGTTCCAGGACGGCGTCAAGCTGCGCCCCCGGCTCGCCGAGCTCCGCGAACCCCGGGGCCTTGCGCCGGGCGGAGGCCAGCGCCGCGTTACCGCGACCACCGCGACCGCCACCGGCGAGGACCAGATCACTCCCGAGACCGACCAGGTCCGCGATCTGCTCGCCGTCCGGCCGCAGAACGACCGTGCCGTCCGGTACCGACAACACGAGATCGACACCGTCGGCGCCGTGCCGGTTCGAGCCCTGGCCCGGACGGCCGCTGGAGGCCCGCTGATGGGGATGGAAGTGGAAGTCGAGCAGGGTCGTCACGCTCGGGTCGACCCGGAGGATGACATCCCCGCCACGACCGCCGTTGCCGCCATCCGGGCCACCGAGCGGTTTGAACTTCTCCCGATGAACCGAGGCGCAGCCGTTCCCGCCATCCCCCGCGATGACATGGAGGATGACCCGGTCGATGAAGGTGGGCACCGCTGCCTTTCTCCATCGTCGTTACGTCACTCGCCGCGTGCCTGGCGTGGAACCTCCGGACGCGCGAAAAGCCTCATCTCACGCGGGCGTCGGCCCACCTGATCGAATGGCCGCCGACGTCAGGCGGCCACCAGCTCCTCAACAGAAATGATGTTGATGACCCGGCGACCCCGGCGGGTACCGAACTGGACATGCCCGGCGACCAACGCGAACAGTGTGTCGTCCTTGCCCCGACCCACTTGCGAGCCGGGGTGGAAGTGCGTGCCCCGCTGGCGAACAATGATCTCGCCTGCCTTGACATACTGACCGCCGAAACGCTTGACACCGAGCCGCTGGGCGTTGGAGTCACGACCGTTGCGCGAGGAGCTCGCGCCCTTCTTGTGTGCCATGTCGTTCAGGCCTTCCCGGTCTCGATACCGGTCACGCGCAGGCGGGTGAACTTCTGACGGTGGCCCTGCCGCTTGTGATAGCCGGTCTTGCTCTTGAACTTGTGAATCCTGATCTTAGGACCCTTGACGATTTCGACGACCTCCGCGGTCACCTCGACGGACGCGAGCGCGTCCTTGTCGTGGGTCACCACGTCGCCGTCGACAAGCAGTAGCGCCGGCAGGTTGACGGCCGCGCCCGGCTCGCCCTTGACGAGCTCGACATCGACGACATCGCCGACGGCGACCTTGTGCTGCTTGCCGCCGCTGGCCACGACCGCGTACACCGGTTCTCCCTGCTGAAGTCGGACGGGCATCTCCCACACGGCGAAAACACAGCCGTGTCCGGCCCTGATTGCATTACCTTAACAGGCGCGGACGCCGACCTGGCGCCGCCGGTCCCCGACATCGGTCGGGGCCTGGGGGGCGCATCCGCCATGGCACCGATGGACCATGGCGTGTCGTCGGCTATCGAGCGACCATCGGGTCGTGGCGGACCCGCCGATACCCGTTCGGGTACAAGCGCCTGGCGACAGGAGCGTGGATCAAGGAACGGGGCTGGGGTGCCTGCATCGCGCGGCGGTCCGGACCGACGGCCAGTGTCCGAGTAGGGCTGGCAGCTGCAACGTGTGGCCGACGGCGACGCGAAGCAAGATTCGCGCATCGTCCTTGGCCTGGACGGGGGTTGGGCCGCGATGGGTTGGCAGGTCGTGATCTGGGCGGCTGGTGCCGCCACGGTCACTGCTGTCATGACCGTGGGCTGGCCGTTGATGACCTCGGTGCGGACGGTTGACCAACGGCGACGGTCAGCGACGATCGCCGCATCCACTGTGATCGTCACAACCATGACCGGGGTCGCCGTGAACGGCCTGGTGGGCCTACCCGCCGAAGTGCGCGCGGCGTGGGCGCTCAGCACGGCCTGCGCAGCATGCTGGCTCGCGGTACGTGCTCGCGGGCTTTCAGCCGACGGCTTGGCCACCGGTGGGCAGGCACCGGCTCCCGATACCGACAGCGATGCACTCTCAGCTCAGGATGACGTCGTCCAGGCCCTGGTGGTAGCCTCATACGCCCTGCAGATGGGTGACAACAGCCGTGCCAGCGCCGCGGTTGACGGCGCGCTGCGGCGGTCCCGCGCACGGCTGGACGCGCTCCTGCACGAGGGCGACCCACGGCGCGACCTCGTCCGCAGAGAGCCGGCGCAATACCGTGCCGTCGGCGACGCGTCGCCCGTCCAGCACT
>NZ_CAUVXG010000005.1:110862-127228 GCF_963555885.1 Protofrankia sp. Cr2 | reverse complement strand
CCCTGGTTGTGGGTGTCGACCGACGACAACGTGGCGAGGTGCGTGCCCCAGCCCAGCGACGCCGCGTCCCTATTGCCGGTCGCTCTAAGTGCCCGGCATCCCGGTCCAGCGCCTCGCCCTGGACCGGGATGCCGAGAACGATCTACAGCGTGTGAGCCGCCTCGCCGCTCTCCTGCGGTGCGGCCGCCGCACGTGAAGCACGCCGGCGGCCGGCTGCACGGGCGCCGGCGGATCGGGGACCATTGGACGACGGCAGCGCCGAACCGCTTGTCGCCCCATCCGGCGTGACACCGCCTGGCGCGGGCGCCTGCCCGGGTCTGGCGTCGGTCGGGTTCGAATCCGCGCTCGCGGCCTGCAGAGCCGCGACGCCGACGGCCACCGCGTCGCCGTTCGGGTCGGTCTCGGTCGCCGCATCCGGTACGGGCGCATCCGGTACCGCCGCATCCGGTACCGCCGCATCCGGTACCGCCGCATCCGGTACCGCCGGGCTCGGCGTACCGGTGGCCCGCCCGGGCGGCGCAGCCTGGCCGTCGAGATGCACGATGACACCACGCCCGCCGCAGTGGTCACAAGGCTCGCTGTACGCCTCGAGCAGCCCCTGGCCCACCCGCTTGCGGGTCATCTGCACCAACCCGAGACTTGTGACCTCAGCGACCTGATGACGGGTACGGTCCCGACCGAGGCATTCGGTGAGGCGCCGCAACACAAGCTCCCGGTTGCTCTCCAGAACCATGTCGATGAAGTCGATGACAATGATGCCACCGATGTCACGGAGCCGGAGCTGACGGACGATCTCCTCGGCGGCCTCCAAGTTGTTCTTGGTAACGGTCTCCTCGAGATTTCCACCTTTGCCGGTGAACTTGCCGGTATTGACGTCGATGACGGTCATGGCCTCGGTTCGGTCGATCACGAGTGATCCCCCCGAAGGCAGCCAGACCTTGCGGTCAAGGGCTTTGGCGAGCTGCTCGTCGACGCGGTACTCGTCGAACACGTCTACCGTGTCGGCATGCCGGCGGACCCGCTCGCGCAGGTCCGGCGCCACCATGTCGACATAGTCCTCGATCATCGTGGCCTCCTCGGCTCCCTGAACGACCAGCTCGGCGAAATCCTCGTTGAAGATGTCCCGGATGACCCTGATCACCAGGTCGGGTTCGCCGTAGAGCAATGCGGGGGCGGTGGCCTTCGCCGCCTTGCGGCGGATGTCCTCCCACTGGGCCGACAGCCGAGCGACGTCCCGGGCGAGTTCCTGCTCGCTGGCGCCCTCCGCCGCCGTTCGAACGATCACTCCGCCGTTCTCAGGAGTGATCTTCTTGAGGATCGCCTTCAGGCGGGCGCGTTCGGTATCGGGGAGCTTCCGGCTGATCCCCGCGTTCTGCCCATCCGGCACGTAGACCAGATATCGACCAGGCAGACTCACCTGGCTGGTCAGGCGAGCACCCTTGTGTCCCATCGGGTCCTTGGAAACCTGGACGACGATCGGCTGACCCGACTTCAGAACCTGCTCGATCTTACGAGGCCGCCCGTCGAGCCCGGAGGCGTCGTAGTTGACCTCCCCGGCGTAGAGAACCGCATTGCGGCCCTTGCCGACGTCGACGAACGCCGCCTCCATGCTCGCAAGCACGTTCTGAACCCGACCGAGATAGACGTTTCCGGCATACGACCAGGAACTTGCCCGGGTCACGAAATGCTCGACAAGCACTCCGTCCTCAAGCACCGCGATCTGCGTGCGGTCACCGGCGTTGCGCACGACCATGCGTCGCTCGACCGCCTCGCGACGGGCCAGGAACTCGGCTTCGGTGACGATCGGCGGACGGCGGCGGCCGTTGTCCCTGCCCTCCTTGCGACGTTGGCGCTTGGCCTCCAGCCTGGTCGAACCGCTGACCCCGCGCACCTCGTCGTCCCGAACGCGGCTTTCGCGAACGTGTACAACCGTGACCGGCGGGTCGTCCGGGGCGACGTCGTCCGCGATCGCGGCGCCATCCCGGCGACGCCGCCTACGGCGCCGGCGCGAGCTTCCCACCGGCTGGTCCTCGTCGTATCCGCCCGCCGCAGGCCCGGCGCCTTCGGCATCGGAGTCGTCGAGGTCATCGGACTCGCGGGACTCGCGGGACTCGTGAGACGCGCGGGAATCACCGGCATCGACACGGCCTGACCGACCGGACCCGTCACCGTCGTCGAACTCATCCGAACGCGTGCCCGGCCGGTCGAAGGTGACCGTGAACTCCTCGTCGGCGCCCTCAACCTCCTCGTCGACCCGGGCGCGGCCCCTACCTCGACGGCCTCGGCGGCGGCGTCGCGTCGAGCTGTCACTGTCGCTGTCGCCGTCGCCGTCGTCAGCCGCGCCGGGGTCGGGGATCCCCTCCTCGTCCACATCGGCGTAGGCCGAGGGGAAGCCGGACTCAGGCTCGTGGTCCATGTCGCGAACGAGCCCGGGTTTTGATCGTGGGTTTCCCCCGTTCGTCGCGGCCTGGCCGGATCCGGCATCGGACGGCCTGGCAGCGCTGTACGCGGCGTCCGCGGCGTCCATGTCGACGTCGAACGGCGAGGTAGCACGCCGGCGACGACGAGGCGCCAGGTCAAGGGCCGAGGTGTCGGGCGCCTGGAAGGTCACCATGGTGACCGCCCGCCCACGGCGCAGCCGCGCCTGCGAGCCTGCCGGCGGATGTCCATCCCCGATCACGGGCATGGCGCCGGCCACAGGCGGGACACCCGTAAGATCAGATAGAAGCGGATCCGGTGGCGACGGGTCTGCATCGACGGCCGACGTCATGATTGGCTCTGGCGCCTGCGCGCCGCCACCGGAGAAAAAGCTGCCGGGAAGGGGTTCGTTCGCCGGCGAAGCCGCAAGCGAGGCCTCGGTCAGGACGTCCGGCGGAGGTCCTGCGGAGCGTCCGGCGGCACGCCGCCGTCGCGGGGCGGAACGAATGGTCGCTGTCTCATCGGGGTCTGTCGGGATGTCATCGGGCACGGGTTATGAAGCCTCTCGGGGTCCCCGGGCGCGCTGCTCTACGCAGTCGCGGCCGCTCAGGAACCACTGTCTCGGTCCGACGGCGTACCGTCGGCGAATCCTGCGACGCCCTGCATCACGCATCGAGTCGACTGACCAGCCGGCCTGCATCGTCGCGGTCCGGCATGAGCGGATCCGCCACGGTGCCGTCCTCCAGCAGCCGACCTTGACCGAGCCGAATCGGCTCGGGTGGCACTGGCGGCCGAAAAACAGCGACCACGCAAAGGGCGGTCAGCACGTCGTCGGGTCGCACGGCGGGCGTCGTGTGCCGCACAACCACATCCAGTATCGCACAGGTGTCGTTCTCCGCACGGCAAACCATCGAGACCACTGCCTGACGAACGTCGAACCGCCGATGTCCGTCCTTGGTCACCCGCTCCACCTCGACCCGGTCGCGGGCAAGGAGCGCAGCCACGGCGGCGGTCAGGTCGCCGAGCCCGACCCCTGGCATCCGCAGCCGCCACCGGGACGCGTCCACCAGCTCCGCAAGAGGTGTGGCGGTGACGGGCGCACAGGCCAGTACGTCCAGGCCAGGTGGTAACGCGGCGTCCAGCGCCAGCCGCAATGCCCGGGGATCACAGTGTTCGGCCAGCGCGAGCTCCACGTACTCAGCCTCGCTGGCGGCGCCCGTCGGCGCGGCACCGAGCCAGGAGATACGCGGATGCGGGCTGAACCCGGCCGAGTAGGCCATCGGGATGCCCGCGCGTCGCAGTGCCCGCTCAAAGGTCCTCGCGATGTCGCGGTGAGACAGAAATCGCAGCCGGCCTCGTTTGGCGAAGCGCACCCGCACCCGCGCGACCACGGGTGGTGGCGGCGGCCCCTCAGGACGCCGGGGCATGGGCCGGTCCGGTCGGCGTCAGTGGGAGCAGGGTCCGGCCGGTCGGGCCGATCTCGGTCTGCGTCCCCATTGTGGGGCAGACCCCGCAGTCGTAACAGGGAGTCCAGCGGCAGTCGTCCAGCTCAGTCTCATTCAGCGCCTCCTGCCAGTCCGACCACAGCCAGTCGCGGTCCAGGCCGGCATCCAGGTGGTCCCAGGGCAGGACCTCGCGCTCGTCGCGCTCGCGGGTGGTGAACCAGTCCAGGGACACACCGAGCGGTTCCAGCACACGTGCGCAGGCCTGTGCCCAACGCTCGAAGGAGAAATGCTCGCTCCAACCGTCGAAACGGCCGCCGTCACGCCACACCTGTTCGATCACCCCACCGACTCTGCGGTCACCACGGGCGAGCAGGCCCTCGATGATGCCCGGACGCCCGTCGTGGTAGCGGAAGCCGATCGCCCGCCCGACCTCCCGATCACCGCGGATGGCGTTGCGCAGCAGCTGCAGCCGATGGTCGGTGACCTCGTGCGAGGCCTGCGCGACCCACTGGAACGGGGTATGCGGCTTAGGCACGAAACCGCCGATCGAGACCGTGCAGCGGATGTCACGGTGCCCGCTGGCCAGTCGCCCCGCTCTGATCACCTTACGGGCGAGATCTGCGATCGCGAGCACATCGTCGTCGGTCTCGGTCGGCAGCCCGCACATGAAGTAGAGCTTGACCTGCCGCCAACCCTGGGCGTAGGCCGTACTGACCGTACGGACCAGGTCATCCTCGCTGACCATCTTGTTGATGACCTTGCGCAGGCGTTCGGAGCCACCCTCGGGCGCGAAGGTCAGTCCGCTGCGCCGGCCGTTGCGGGAAAACTCGTTGGCAAGTGTGACGTTGAACGCATCCACCCGGGTCGAGGGCAGGCTGAGCGCGGTATGAGTGCCCTCGTAGCGGTCGGCCAGCCCCTTGGCGATCTCGCCTATCTCACTGTGGTCCGCGCTGGACAGCGACAACAGACCGACCTCGGTGAACCCCGAGGCATCCAGGCCCCGGGCCACCATGTCGCCGATCGTGCTGATGGTCCGTTCCCGGACCGGACGGGTGATCATGCCGGCCTGGCAGAACCGGCAGCCGCGGGTGCACCCACGGAAGATCTCCACGCTCATCCGTTCGTGCACGGTCTCCGCGAGCGGTACCAGCGGGGCCTTCGGGTAGGGCCAGGCGTCCAGGTCACTGACGGTGTGCTTGGCCGGGCGCGCCGGCACCCCGGGACGGTTCGGGGTGACCGCGCGGATGCGACCGTCGGGCCGGTAGTCCACATCGTAGAAGGACGGCACATAGGCAAGGCCGCGCCGGGCCAACCGCATGAGCAACTCGTCGCGTCCACCGGGGGAACCCGCGGTCCTGAAGGCACGAACCACGTCGGTGATCGCCAGGACCGCCTGCTCACCGTCACCGAGCACGACCGCGTCGACGAAGAGCGCGACCGGTTCGGGATTGAACGCGGCATGTCCACCGGCGATCACGATGGGATGCTCGTCACCCCGGTCCGCGCCATGCAGGGGGATGCCCGCAAGGTCGAGCGCGGTCAGCAGATTGGTGTACCCCAGCTCGGTGGAGAAGCTGACGCCGAGCAGGTCGAAGTCGGCCACCGAACGGTGGCCATCCACGGTGAACTGGGGGATGCCGTGCTCACGCAGCAGCTCTTCCAGATCCGACCAGACCGAGTAGGTGCGCTCAGCCAGGACGTCCAGCTGCTCGTTGAGAATCTCGTAAAGGATCTGGATGCCCTGGTTGGGCAGGCCGATCTCGTAGGCGTCCGGATACATCAGGCACCAGCGGACGACCGCGTCCGCCCAAGGCTTTACCTGGGAGTTTCCTTCGCCGCCGAGATAGCGCACGGGCTTGCGGACCCGCGGAAGCAACGGTTCCAGACGGGGGAACAGCGACTGTCCGGACATGCTCGCGAGCCTACGGCACATTCGCCACCTCCCAAGGCGGCGTCACAGAGCGTAGGGGTCGGAGCGTGCCCGCAAACGGACGTTCTGCAGTAGTCCGACCGCCAGCAGGTTCGCGAACATCGACGATCCGCCGTAGGAGAGAAACGGTAGCGGCAACCCCGTTACCGGCATGATCCCCAGCGTCATCCCGATATTGACGAACATCTGGAAGGCGAACCAGCACACCACACCGGTCGCGATCATCGTTCCGAAGGAGTCACCGGAGTCCAAGGCCGTCGCCAGCGCGCGCCACAGCACCAGCCCAAGCAGTAGCAGGACGCCACCGGCGCCGAGAAAACCCAGTTCCTCCCCGGCCACCGTGAACACGAAGTCGGTCTGCTGTTCGGGTACGAACTGGCCCTGGGTCTGCGTGCCGTGGAACAACCCGCGGCCGGTCACGCCGCCGTTGGCGATCGCCGTCATGGCCTGGTCGACGTTGTACCCGGTGGAGGAGGCGTTCTGGTCACTTTGGACGAATTCGGTCAGGCGTGCCTCCTGATAGGGCTTGAGCAGGTGGAACTGCAGGATCGCCCCGCCGAACAGAACGCCGAGAAGAATGAGGCCGATCACCCATCGGCTCGGTGCGCCACTGACCGCGAGCATGCCGAGAATGACGAACACGAAGACCATGAACGTACCGAAGTCCGGCTGCATCATGATCAACAACATCGGCACACCAGCCAGCCCCAGGACGAGCAGTACGTCCCAATGGCCGGGATTAAGACGGATGCCGGTGTCGCGATCGTCGTGTTTCTCCCCGAGGATCATCGCCACCCCGACGATGAGGGCGACCTTGGCGAACTCCGAGGGCTGCAGTTGGAATCCAGCCGGCAGCACGATCCAGGAATGCGCGCCGTTGATCGTGCTTCCCACGAGCAGGACCGCGACCAGACCAACCAGTGAACCCAGGTAGACAAAAGGTGCATATGCCCGCAAAATCCGGTAGTCCACCACAGTCGCGACACTCGCGAGAACAAGCCCGATGGCCAGGTTGAGCAGATGACGCTTGAGGAACAGCTGCGGGTCGGCACCGCTGTCGCCCTCGCGATGCCGGGTGGCGGACCAGACCAACAGCCCGCCGAGAATCGACAACGCGATCACGGCGATCTGCAACGTCCAGTCCAGCCGGCGCAGGGGCGAATGCCGCCCTGACGCCCGGTCGCGGAGTTGCCCGATACGACCACGCGGCGGAACCGGGGACGACCGCAAAGCCGTCGGACTCGTCATGAGCGCTCCGTTTTGATCAATTACACCAGCAAGACCGACGGTCACGGCGGTCCACGCTCGACGGGAGCGCGAGCGGGAGCCCGAGCGCGAGCCTGAGCGCGACCAGAGTCCACAGCGGCGGGTTCGCCCCGCACACCGGCCACCGCTACGCCCCCGGCGAGCGCGCGGACGGCCGCTACACCGGTCGCTGCGAGCCCCGGCGTCAGGGTGAACGCCGCAGCCGCGGCACCACCGGCAGCCGAACCAGCACCGGACGGCGTGGTGGACGGGACAGCGGCCTGATCGGGCGGGGCGCCGACCGGCGTGAACGTCCCGTCCTGCTCCACCTTCGGCAGGTCCGCCGGGGGCACGCCGCCGGGCAGCGCCGGGTCGCGCCCGACGCCATAGATGCTCTGGTAGATGGCCTTCACAGCCGGCGCCGCGTACTCGGCACCGGTGCCGGAATCCGGGATGGTCACGACCACGACGAACTGCGGGTCGTTCGCCGGCGCGAACGACGCGAACCATGACGTGTCCCGGGCCCCTTCGACTTCGGCGGTACCGGTCTTACCCGCGATCGGGATGGTGTCGTTGGGCCAGTCCGCGAACACACCGGCGGCCGTTCCACCGCCTTCGCTGGTCACGCCGTGCAGTGCGGCCCGGATATAGGCCAGTGCCTCGGGCGCGGTCGGAAGCCGCCCGACAATCTTGGGCGTGATGGGCATCACGCCCGTGCCGTCCGGTGAGATCACCGCCTTGGCGAGCGTCGGCTGGTACACCGTGCCGCCGTTGGCGATGGCGGCATAGGCGACCGCGAGCTGCAACGGGCTGACCGACAGGTACTGGCCCTGACCGATCGCGAACTGGGTCGCTGCACCTCCGTTGTACAGATAACCGTCAACGCATGCCTCGGCCGCATACTGGCGGAACCGCTCGGCCTTGGCCGGATCGGCGACCTCCGGGTAGCCGTTCTGTGCCCGGCGGCAGTAGGAGTCCTTCAGCTGCGTCCAGATCGCCTTCGCACCGTCGCGTCCGACGACCGACCCGGCAGCCTCTCCCGGCAGGTCAACGCCTGTCCTGCTGCCGAAGCCCATGGCCCGGGCCATCTTCACGAAGTACTCGTTGGCCGCGGGGTAGGGGCCACGGCCGTTGCGAAGTCCGCCGTCGGCAAGCCAGGCGTCATAGGCGAACTTGTCGAAGATGACGTCACAGGAGATCACCAGCGCCTGGTGCAGCGTGATCGGCCCAGCCGATGATCCCTCGAAGTTGTGAAACGTCTGGGAGCCGATCTGCAGCGACGGCCCGCAGTCGTAGTCGTCGGTCATCGACGCGCCCAGGTTGGTCAACACGGTAGTGGTGGAAACCGCCTTGAAGGTCGAACCGGGCGCGCTGGAACCCTGGTATGCCCGCGACAGCAACGGAATGCCGTTGGCTGGATCCGACAACGCCTGGTAGTCGGATCCAGAGATACCGCCCACAAAAACCGACGGGTCGTAGGAAGGCAGACTGGCCATGGCGATCACACGCCCGGTTCTCGCGTCAAGCACGACCCCGGACGCGGTGCGCGCACGCCCGCCAAGGGAGTCCAGGGTTTTCTGCAGAGTCTGCTCGACCGCCTGCTGGACACCGGCATCGATCGAGAGGACCAGGTTGTCGCCACTGCGCGGCGCCGTGGACGAGGCTGTGCCCGCGACCCGTCCGAACCTGTCGACCTCAAGCCGCTGCACGCCGTCGGCACCGCGAAGGGCGCTGTCGTAGGTGTCTTCCAGTCCGGCGACACCGATCAGACTGTTGTTGTGGAAACCGCGCCGGCCACCGTCGGAGTCAAGCTGTTCCTGTGTGACCGGGCTGAGATATCCCAGTTCGTGTGCGGCCAGCGCCCCGTAGGGGTACTCGCGCACAGCCTGCAATTCGGCTGATACACCGGGAAATCGGTCCGGATGTTCGATGACAGCCAGCGCCTGGCTCGGGGCGACGTCCTTGGCCACCGGCACCGGCTGGTAGGGCGAGCCGTTCCAGCACGGTGGCTTCACCGTGGCAGAGCAGTACTGGATACGCTTCGCGACATCAGCGACGGGCAGACCGACCACGCTTGACAACCGCTCCAGCACTGCCCGCCCGGAGTCCTTCTGTCGGTCGGTCACCGACCGGTTCACCGAGATGACCAACGACGTGCGATTGCGGACGAGAGCACGCCCCCGGTCGTCCACGATCAAGCCGCGGGGTGCGGGTGTGACCACGTCGCGCACCCGGTTGGTCTCTGCGACCCGGCGGTAGTGCTCCCCGTTGAGGACCTGCAGAGCCCACAGACGAGCACCAAGAGTCACCAGCAACGACACGACCAGAACCCGCAGCACGACCAGCCTGATCCCGACGCGGTCGTCCAGCGACCCGTCACCGGACCGCTGCCGTCTCATGGTCGCTGCCGTCTCATGGTCGCTGCCGTCTCATGGTCCCAGCCGTCTCATGGTCCAACCCGTCTCATCGTGGCCGTCTCATCGTCCCACCCGTCTCACCGTGGCCGTCTCATCGTGGCCGCCGGGTCACGGTTGGTCTCGGTGCAGACGCCGCATCCCAGCCATCACCAGCGGGAACAGGAACGGGGTCAGTACCAGCGAGTAGAGCGCGGCACCGACCGAGCGCAGGAGCACCTGCGTTCCGGCCAGGCTGGCATTGCCGAGAATCCCGGCCAGCGCCGCATGGCCGGCAGTGCCCAGCGCTGAGGCGGCCGCGGCGGCGGCCATGGGGAGGTGGGCCGTCCGCCCGGTCTCGCCGTGGGCCAGACCCACGCCATAGCCGACCAGGCAGAAGACCATCGCGGTCTGGCCGAGAACGTGCGTCGAGAGCAGGTCCGCGATCAGGCCGACCGCGAACCCGACGACCGCGCCGAACAGCGGTCCCCGCGCGAGCGCCACAAAGATCAACACGATCAGGACCACATCCGGGCTCCCCAACGGGAGATCGAGTGCGGCTATGACCGACAGTTGCACAACGATCAGAACGACCATCATGACCACGGTGACCACGACGGCCGTACCCCGAACCTCGTCCTCGCGTGTTCCCATGTCCCACACGACGGGCCTCAGCCGACCGACGCGGTCGCTGCGGGGGCGAGAGCCGGTGTCACCGGAACCTTGGCGGGTGATGCGGGTGATGCGGGCGCCGACGCAGGCATGGGCGCGGTGGGTGCGGACACAGCGGGTGCCGGTCGCGGCGCTAGTACCCGGTCGCCTGAGTCGGCCGGGACGTTCCCCACGACTATCCCGACCAGGTCGAGCGACCCCATGGCGGCGAAGGTGGTCACCTCGGCCGAACGTGAGAGCCCTTCGCTCGTGTCAAGGACTTTCGTGACCACACCGACCGGTACCCCACCGACATAGTCCGCGCTGCCGAAGGAGACCAGGCGGTCCCCGACCTTCACCTGGCGCGTCGCGTCGTAGAGAGTGAAGGCCACGGTGTCCGGGCTGCCCGTGCCAGCGACTGCGCCGAGCAACCGGGTACCCTCCAAGCGGGCGCCGATGTGACTCGCGGGATCACAGGCGAGACGGATCACGGCGGTGTGGGCGGTCGAGGACAGCACCGTACCGACCAGTCCGTCGCTGTTGAGCACAAGCTTGTCCGGCATGACGCCGTCCGCACTGCCGGCGTTGACCGTGACGGACCAGTCGGTCCCGGTGATGTCGCCGATCGCGATCACTCTTGCCGCTATGATCGAGTACTGCCCCCGGTCGGCGAGCAACCGCAGGTTGGCCAGCCCGGCGGCCTGCCGCCGTACCTCGGCATCATCGGCAAGCTGGCGCTTGAGCTCGGCATTCTCCGCAGCCAGTGCGTCGGCCCGCTGCTGGTAACGATTGGGGTGCGCCAGCGAGGACACCGTCCGCCCGATCGGGCGGGTGACGGCGGTCAGACCGCCCTCCACCGTTGCGAATCCGCCTCGCAGCACGCCCCGCAATCCTGACGAGCTGTCGCTCGAGCGGTAGTCGACTGTGATCAGGATGAACGCCACGACCAACAGTCCGATAACGACCACACGGGAGCGCCGGTTCTCACGTCCCACCGCCGGCCTCCATACCTGACAATTCCATCCACGACACTGCCATCCACGACACTGCCATCCACAGCGCTGCCATCCACGGCACTGCCGCCCGTGCCAACGTCGTCGACGGCGATGCCAGTTCGGGCATCGCCGTGCCCGGCGACGCCAATCTGGGACCTCGTCAGTTCATGGGACGAGCGAACCGCCGGTCGGTGTTCCCGCCGATCGACATCCCACTCGGTACGATTTGAACAGATCGGATGAAGTCAGGTCGGGTCAACGGCGAGGCTCGGATATGAGCACCTGCTGCAGCGCCTCGAATTCCTCGACGCACTTGCCGGAGCCCATGGCGACCGAGTGCAGTGGATTGTCCGCGATATGGATCGGCATCCCAGTCTCGTGGCGGAGACGCTCGTCCAGACCGCGCAGGAGCGCTCCCCCACCAGTCAGGACGATGCCGCGGTCCATGATGTCACCGGACAACTCCGGCGGGCACTTGTCGAGGGTGACCTTGACGGCGTCGATCACCGCATTGACCGGTTCCTCGATGGCCTTACGGATCTCCTCGGCAGTCACGACGATGGTCTTGGGCAGGCCGGAGACCAGGTCCCGGCCGCGGATCTCCGCGCTGGGCTCGTCCGACATCTTGTGGGCGGAGCCGATCGCCATTTTGATCTCTTCCGCCGTCCGCTCGCCGAGCATGAGCGAGTACTCCTTTTTGACATAGGAGATGATCGCTGTGTCAAGCTCGTCCCCCGCGGTTCGGATGGACTGGCTCGTCACGATCCCGCCCAGGGAGATGACCGCCACCTCCGTGGTCCCACCACCGATGTCGACGACCATGTTCCCGGTGGGTTCGTGGACGGGGAGCCCGGCACCGATCGCCGCCGCCATCGGCTCCTCGATGATGTAGACTTTTCGGGCACCCGCCTGGTATCCCGCGTCCTTCACGGCCCGTTGCTCGACCCCGGTGATTCCGGAAGGCACGCACACGACCAACCGCGGCTTGGCGAAGTGGCGCCGCCGGTGGACCTTCTGAATGAAGTACCGCAGCATCCGCTCGGTCGTGTCGAAGTCGGCGATGACGCCGTCCTTGAGGGGACGGATCGCGACCACGTTGCCGGGAGTGCGGCCGATCATCCGCTTCGCCTCGGTACCGACCGCGAGGATCCCCGTGGTGGTGGTGTTGATCGCTACTACACTGGGCTCGTTCAGCACGATCCCGCGACCACGCACGTAGACGAGCGTGTTGGCGGTGCCAAGGTCGACGGCCATGTCACGGCCTAGGAACGACAACGAACTGGACATCGTCGGATGCCGGCCTTCCCGGGTGTGCGGTCTGGGTGCGCACGCTGGGCGTGCTGGAGTTGTAGGGCAGGCGGTGTCCGTGACGAGGGCGTATCCACTGCTTCTCCGACGAGCCCCATCCAGTGATCCGGCAATCCAGTAAAGACGCTCTCGCAGACACCAAAAGCCTAAACCGGGCAAACCGATCCTGCCGTCCCGATGAGGGATCCATGACGTGTGACGATCCACGCGCCATGTCGGGTCAACCTGCCTGCCAGCCCCAACCCGTACGACCAGTTCTAACACCCGGAGTCACAAGAATGCTACCCGAGGCGACCGAGAAGCGCGCCCGGAGCGTCGGTGTTCGATAATCCAGGCAAAAATCCGGGCAAACGGTCCGGCATCACCGACCACCTGAGCCTCGATGCCGGACCGATCACGATCTCACCCCAGGACCACTCGGTGAGGTCAGATCAACCCCGGGAAAAACAAATCGATCTCACGCTTGGCCGACTCCGGCGAGTCGGATCCGTGGACGAGGTTCTGTCCGATCTCCAGTGCGTGGTCGCCACGCAGGGATCCCGGAGCCGCCTTGACCGGGTCGGTGGCGCCGATGAGGCCACGCACCGCCTCGATCGCCCGCGGCCCCTGGGCGACCAATGCGACCAACGGGCCGGAAACGATGAAGTCGACCAGTTCGCCAAAGAACGGCTTGGCCGCGTGCTCGGCGTAGTGGGTCTCGGCCACCGACCGCTCCAGCGTGCGCAGCTCAAGTGCGACCAAGGTCAGACCCTTGCGTTCCAGCCGACCGACGACCTCGCCGACGAGGCCACGGCTCACGCCGTCGGGCTTGACCAGCACGAGTGTGCGTTCGACTGACACGGAACTCCCTTTTGTCACTCAGATGGACAGATGTGATATAAGGTCCGTACGGCCGCCGGCGGCGCGCGAACGACATGATCGCGCCGCCTTTAGCCAACGTCATGACCCGTACGGCCGCCGACAGCGCGAAAGACATCATCGCGCTGCCTTTGGCCCAGGTTGCAACCTACCGGTCAGCGACGCAGAAGGCGGCGGGCCTCCCCCACCGTCACAAGGGAACCGGTCACCAGCACCGCGGCACCGCCGAGGTCGGAATCCTCCTCTGCCAGGCGAACCCCAGCGTCGATAGCGTCATCGAGACGCGAGGCAACCTCCACCCGGTCGGCGCCGAACACGTCTACAGCAATCGCAGCTAGATCATCCACCGGCATAGCCCGTGGCGAACCGCTCTGGGTGACGACCACCGCGTGCAGCACGGGCTCCAACGCAGCCAGAATGCCGACCGCGTCCTTGTCCGCGAGCATCCCCACGACACCGACGAGGTGATCGAAGTTGAACGACTCCTCGACCGCCGCGACCAGCGCGTGCGCGCCCGCGACATTGTGTGCGCCGTCCAACAGGACCGTCGGCGAGCGCCGGACGATCTCCAGTCGGCCTGGCGAATCGGCGTGCGCGAACCCGGCGCGTACGGCGTCGAGGTCGAGAACCTCCCGACCGCCACCGAGAAATCCTTCAACCGCCGCCAGCGCACACGCGGCATTGTGCGCCTGATGTGCACCGTGCAGGCTCAGCAGCAGATCCTCATAGACACCACCAAGCCCACGAATGGTCACCATCTGACCACCAACGGCAATGTCACGGGCGAGGACTCCGAACTCCAGTCCCTCGCGCGCCACCGTCGCTCCGACTTCGCCGGCCCTGCGCAGCAGCACCTCCGCCGCATCCAACGGCTGTTGGCCGAGCACGACGAGCGCGTCGGCGTGGATGATGCCGGCTTTCTCCGCCGCCACTGCGTCGAGTGTCGCGCCGAGTTCTTGATGATCAATGGAGATCGGGGTCACCACCGTCACGGCCGCGTTCAGCACGTTGGTCGCATCCCAGGTCCCACCCATGCCGACCTCGATGACACCGACATCGACCGGCGCATCGGCGAAGGCGGCAAAGGCCATCGCGGTCAGTAGTTCGAAGAACGTGACACGGTCAGGATGTCTGCCGTCGACAAGCTCAACGTAGGGGATGACGTCGTCGTACGCCTTGATGAAGGCGGCAGCCGGAGCAGGTCGACCCGCCAGACCGATACGTTCAGTCACGCTCTCCAGGTGCGGGGACGTGTAAAGGCCGGGTCTGATTCCGAAGGCGCGCAGCAACGAATCCACCATGCGGGCGGTGGAGGTCTTGCCGTTGGTCCCCGTCAGATGGATCGAGGGGTAGGCACGCTGGGGCTGACCCAACAGATCGACCAGATCCCGCATCCGTTCCAGATCGGGCAGCATCCGATGCGGGAAGCGTTCGGCCAGCGCCCTGCCCACCCGGGTGAGAGCGGCCGCGTCGGCATCCGCCATGGTGTCCGGCCGAGATGTCATGTCAGGCCGACTTCTCCTGGCGGGGACTCCGCTTGGATGCGGCGACGTCACGCGGCACGAGCGTCGGGTTGACATGCTCAAGAACGACCTCGCGCGTCACCACCGCGCGGGCGACGTCCTTGCGGCTCGGAATGTCGTACATGACCGATAGCAGGACCTCCTCCATGATTGCTCGGAGCCCACGCGCACCGGTCCCCCGCAATATCGCCTGGTCCGCGATCGCATCCAGCGCGTCACCCGTAAAGTCAAGATCGACATTATCCAGCTCGAACAATTTCTTGTACTGCCGGACCAGCGCGTTCTTCGGTTCGGTGAGAATGCGGATGAGCGCTTCCCGGTCGAGGCTCGACACACTGGTGATCACTGGCAGTCGGCCTATGAACTCGGGAATCATTCCATACTTGAGCAGATCCTCCGGCATGACGTCGGTGAAGATGTTGGCAACATCCGGATCGTCCTTGCCATGGAGGACCGCGCGGAACCCCAGTGATTTCTTACCGATCCGCGAATCGATGATCCGATCGAGCCCGGCGAAGGCCCCACCAACGATGAACAGGACGTTCGTCGTGTCGATCTGGATGAATTCCTGGTGCGGATGCTTGCGACCGCCCTGCGGGGGAACACTGGCGGTCGTTCCCTCCAGTATCTTCAGCAGCGCCTGCTGGACGCCCTCGCCGGAGACGTCCCGGGTGATACTCGGGTTCTCCGACTTACGCGCGATCTTGTCGACTTCGTCGATGTAGATGATGCCGGTCTCGGCTTTTTTGACGTCGTAGTCGGCAGCCTGGATGAGTTTGAGCAGGATGTTCTCCACGTCCTCACCGACATATCCGGCCTCGGTGAGCGCGGTGGCATCGGCGATCGCGAACGGGACGTTGAGCATCCGCGCCAGGGTCTGCGCGAGCAGCGTCTTACCACATCCGGTGGGGCCCAGCAGGAGGATGTTGCTCTTCGCCAGTTCAACATCGCCCTTGCTGTCACCACCGCCCACCTGGACGCGCTTGTAATGGTTGTAGACAGCAACCGACAGGGTCTTCTTGGCCTGTTCCTGACCAACTACGTAGCCGTCCAGGAACTCATAGATCTCGCGCGGCTTCGGCAGCTCGTCCCACTTGAGATCAGAGGACTCCGACAGCTCCTCTTCGATGATCTCGTTGCAGAGATCAATACACTCGTCGCAGATGTATACGCCGGGCCCGGCGATGAGCTTCTTCACCTGCTTCTGGGACTTGCCACAGAACGAGCACTTGAGCAGGTCACCGCCGTCACCTATGCGTGCCACCGAGGACTCAGTCCCTTCGTCCAGACGATGGTGTCGCCTGCAGGTCAGGGGCGGCCAGGCCGCCCGGTCGTCGCCTGTCTGTTACCATCCTGCCCTCCGCCGCCAGCGGCTGCGTCATGACGCCAGCGGCTTCGGGCTGCATATCCACATCTGCGGCATATCCACATCTACTTCTGCCCACCGCTGCCGACGGCTCTGCCGTTACGCCGGTCGCGATGGGCTGACTCCCTGTCTCCCCGTGGGGACCGTACCCCCTGAAGCCGTCCGGTGAGAGCCCTATCGCGCGGCTCGTGTAGGTCAGCCTACGGTCACCTGCCACGTCCTTGCGCGTCCACG
>NZ_CAUVXG010000005.1:106739-110306 GCF_963555885.1 Protofrankia sp. Cr2 | reverse complement strand
CGTGGACGCGGCACCCGTCCCGGCAACCGTGGTGGAGGTCGGCTCCCCGGCGCCTCCGGGTACGCGAAAAACCATGATCGCGCACCCTTCGGCCAGGCTGACCACTAGATGCCTCCGGGAGCGCGAAAAACCATGATCGCGCACCCTTCGGCCAGGCCGGCTAGCGACCCGCTGCCGTCGCGGTCGTCAACTGCGACGATTTCCGGGTCAGGATGACCTCGTCGATCAAGCCGTACTCCTGCGCCTCGGCCGCGCTGAAAATCTTGTCACGCTCGATGTCCCGGCGGATCTCTTCCTCGGTGTGCTTGGTGTGCCGGGCGAGCATCCGCTCCAACAGGGAACGCATCCGCAGGATCTCCCTGGCCTGAATCTCGATGTCGCTGGACTGCCCCTCGCCCTGCCCGGAGGGTTGGTGCAGCAGGATCCGGCTGTTCTCCAGCGCGAAACGCTTGCCCGGCGTCCCCGCGGTGAGCAGCACCGCCGCAGCGGACGCGGCCTGGCCCATGCAGATCGTCTGGATGTCCGGCCGGACGAACTGCATCGTGTCGTAAATGGCGGTCAGCGAAGTGAAGGATCCGCCCGGCGAGTTTATATAGATCGAGATGTCCCGGTCGGGGTCCTCGGACTCCAGGAACAGCAGCTGCGCCATCACGTCATTGGCGGAGAGGTCGTCGATCGGGATACCGAGAAAGACGATACGTTCCCGCAGCAGCTTCTCGTAGGGATTAAGGTAGAGATCGCCACGGCTGGTCTTCTCGATGACCCGAGGGATGCCGTAGTGGCTGGCGGGCAGACCGTTACCTGAGATCTGGCCGATAATCGGCTGGTACATGATGAGTGCCTCCGCGACGGCGGGTGATGGTCGGTTGCCGGATGTCGACGGTGTCGGCCGAGTATCCGCGGGACGCGGCTAGCTGACCGAGCCCTCGCTGGGGACTTGGCGGGCCCGGGCCACGACGTGGTCGACGAACCCGTAGTCCTTGGCCTCGTCGGCCGTGAACCAACGGTCGCGGTCGGAATCCCGCTCGATCTGCTCGATCTCCTGGCCGGTGTGGAATGCGATCCGTTCCTGCATCATCCGCTTGGTGTAGAGCATCTGCTCGGCCTGGATGGCGATGTCGGACGCGGTACCACCGATGCCACCCGACGGCTGGTGCATCATGATCTTCGCATGTGGAAGCGAGTACCGCTTGCCGGCTGCACCCGCGCACAGCAGGAACTGCCCCATGGATGCGGCGAGTCCGAGCGCAACCGTCGCCACGTCGTTCTCCACGTACTGCATCGTGTCGTAGATCGCCATCCCGGCACTGACGGATCCACCGGGAGAGTTGATGTAGAGGAAGATGTCCCGGCCCGGATCCTCGGCGTTGAGCAGCAGCAGCTGGGCACAGATCGCGTTGGCGATCTGGTCCTCGACCACCGAACCCAGGAAAATGATCCGCTCGCGGAGCAGACGGTTGAAGACCTGCTCGTCGAAACCGACCCCGCTCTGCCCCGGCGAACGCAGTTGTGGGACGACCAGGCTCGGGGCTGCGATGTCACTCACGGTTAGCTCCTCGGCTTCCTCGCGCTGGCGACGGTTGATCTGACCGGCTCGACACTATCTGTGACCCGGACCGGTTCCGGGACTTAGCGCTCGATGTTCGCGCTAGGCGTGAGGGTGAGCGAGCCCAGCGCCGGTCAATCCGGGTATTCCGGGCAATCGATCAGCCGCAGGTCGTCCGACCACCTGGCCCGCTCTCCCGCCGGCATGCGGCGGCCCCCGGACGAGATGTCCGGGGGCCGCAACTGGTCGGTCGTTCGCCGCCGACGGAGTTCAGACGCTGGGTGCGGGATCGGTGGACCCGCCCGCCTTCTGCGCATCGATGCCACCGGCTCCATCGAGATCACCGTCGGCATCGGCATCGAGGTCGTCAACATCGTCGTCGAGGTCCACGTCGAGGTCACTGTCCACGTCCTCGGCGTCCTCGTCCGCTGTCGTGCTCGGTACCGGCGGAGCAGGCAGCGGCAGCTCGACCTCGGTTCCGGCCGGGTCGAGGACCGTCGCCCGCCGCAGCAGGAACGTCAGAGCCTTGCTCCGCAGCGTGTCGGCCATGATTGCCGAAAGGCCGTCTCCCTGGGTCAACTGCTGCGCGAAGACGTCGGGACTCACACCCATCCGCTGCGCCCGGCCGATCACCTGCTCCATCAGCTCGCCCTGATCGATCCGGAGCTGCTCGGCATTGATCACAGCGTCCAGGATGAACTGCGACTTCAGGGCCTTCGCTGCGAGCCGCCGCACCTCGGCGAGATGCTCCTCGTCGGTCTGACCAAGCGTCTCAAGGTAGGCATCGCGGTCAACGCTCATCCGCTCAAGCTCGTGGGCGAAGCGGTGCTCGCGGGCCTCAACCTCGTCATTGAGGACCGAATCCGGCAGGGGTGGGTCCACCCGCTCGATCAGGAGGTCGAGAACGCGCTCGCGCGCCTGACCGAGCTGGGCATGCTCGGCCTCGCGGACAAGACGCCCGCGGATGTCCCCGATCAGCTCAGCGAGCGAATCGAACTCGCTGGCAGTCGTGGCGAAATCATCATCGAGATCGGGGAGCTCGCGCTCCTTGACGCCCCGGACGGTGGCCGTGACCTCGGCCGAACTGCCGGCGAGCTCGCCGGCAAGCAGCTCGGTCGTAAACGTGCGGTTCTCCCCTTCACCGGCGCCGGTGATCGCCGCGTCCAGACCGTCGATCAGGCTCTCGCTGCCGACCTCATAGGACATGCCGGCGGCCTCGGCATCGTCGATGGCCTCGCCGTTCACGGTCGCGGACAGATCGAGCGAGATGAAGTCGCCGGCCTGCACCGGGCGCTCGACCGGCTTAAGCACGGCGGACCGCTCACGCATGGTCGTCAACAGCTCGTCCACCTGCTCGTCGGTCACCTCGACCGCGTCAACGGTGACCTCGAGGTCGTCGTAGTCGGGCAGCGAGATGTCCGGCCGGACGTCCACCTCCGCGGTGAAGACCAGCGGGGCACCGTCCGCGAACGAACTGATGTCGACCTCGGGACGGGACAGGACGTCGACTTCCTCCTGCTGCACGGCGTCGGTGTAGAACCGCGGCAAGGCGTTCTGGATGGCCTCCTCGAGGATCACACCCCGGCCGAGGCGTTGGTCGAGGATGCGTGGAGGAACCTTTCCCGGCCGAAAGCCGGAAACCCGGACCTCACGTGCGAGCTTGCGATAGGCGGCGTCGACGGACGGCTTGAGCTCGTCGAAGGGCACCTCGACGGTCAGCTTGACCCGGGTGGGGCTAAGGGTCTCCTTGGTGGCCTTCACGGCGCGGCTAACTCCTGATGCGGCGGTGGATCGGATGGACGCGCCGAGAGTACCGGTCGGGGCGGGGAGACTCGAACTCCCGATCTCCTGCACCCAAAGCAGGCGCGCTAGCCACTACGCTACGCCCCGAGGCGTTGCTTCACTATCCTACGGGGTAGTGTAAGCGATGCTCCGCGGGTGTAGCTCAATGGCAGAGCCCCAGCCTTCCAAGCTGGCCATGCCGGTTCGATCCCGGTCACCCGCTCCGCTCGGGGTGCCGT